>CAZOPW010000020.1:0-31507 GCA_964581795.1 uncultured Thermoplasmatales archaeon
CATGAATCATTCGAAGATAAAACCGTAGCAAAACTACTCAATAATCATTTCGTTTGCATAAAAGTAGACCAAGAAGAACGTCCAGAAATCGATCAAATCTACATGCACCTCTGTCAACTACTCAAATAAGAATTCATTCGACAGCGTATACACGTTTCATAACCGCAGTGGAACACATGATTTCTCCATCCCAAAAAATCGTCATCGTTGGAGATCCAAACAACAAAGATACAAAACAAATACTAATTTTTCTTAGATCAACATATCTTCAACACTCCAACATCATCCTAAAAGATCCTAAAGATAATAGCAATCTTATAGAAAAAATAATTCCATGGATAACAAACTATGATCAAATCAATGGGAAAACAACTGTTTACATATGTAAAAATCGAACATGTCACAAACACACTACAGACCTAAATGAAATTAAAATACAATTAGATTAACTACCTCTTGTGCATTTCTAAACTAATCTTTTTAGTTATCATAAAAAACTTGTATCAATCTTTCTAGCGGTCTGTACTAACTCTTTTGCCACTGGAGTTCTCATCAGTTTTGCTTTATTACCAATGAGTTTAAACTTTCTCATCAGCAGTCCTCGGATGGGATCGATTTGTCCTTTCAACAGTTTCTCCCAGTTTGAATACGATCCAATATATTGAAATTCAGCTTCAGGAACATTATCATCTTCAGTTATCATTTCTGCTTTCCTGCATTCACCATGAAAAAGATCAATATAATAATGAACGGTTTCATCTAATCGATCATCAGCTTTGATCACAAACAAAAAATCTCCTTCAAAATCTTCAGCAGCTTTTTGCCATGCTTCACCAAGATCACCATTTAATGCTTGTTTATACGCTTCTAACCATTCCTTACTAGCAAAATCATATGCCATAAACAATCACAACCCCTTAATACAAAAGGAAAAAAACACTCATCAGCTATATAATGATTATTATTAGAAAGCATGTGTTCATTCACCTTTAGAAAAAAATACTGCTATTAGTCCACTATAAATTCAAAACGTTCATACCATGTGGTCGTCGCATGTGTTTTCATGTCTGGAAGGAACCGGTCATATCCTGCAGTTTTTTCATCGTTCATCACATGCTGAGTAACCGTACACTTCGCAGTGATCACTTGACCTTTGTGTAGATTATACGAGTACTGATTCATTAATGCATAACCGTTCTCATCTGTGGTTCGATACGCTCGAAAATCCTGCCCATTTGTTTTTGAAAGATCAAAACGAAGTTCAACACCAGGAACCGGTTCACCACTACTATTCTCAACAATTGCAGAGATATAAAGATTCACTGGAATCACCTCGTCTTCACCACCAACATCCATAAAAAACTCAGTACATCCTTGAAACAACAAAAGGATACACACAAAGAAAAAACTTGTCCCTACTATTTTCCTATTCATAAGATTTCTAACAGGAGAAAGAAAAATCATTTAAAAACGTACTCAAAAAAAACGAATGTTTATACATAAAGACCTTTTACAACAAAAAAGTATGATTGATGATGAAGACGATGTGTTCAAAGACCCTGCTGAACACCATCCTCTCTTAAGACTAACTATTAGATACAGTATCCTTCTTTTGTTACTTTTTCTTGCGTTAGCACTTCCAGCATTTACTTTTTATCTATTCTCAATAAAATATAATCAATCTTCAACACTTGGAACGATACTTGGACTCTTCGTATTTGTACTATATTTGTTTGTGTTATGGAAAAAAGAATTGTGGAATTTAATAAAAAGATAAGGTCTCTATTTTTTTAAAAAAATAAAAAAAGAGTGGTAACAGGACATAATCTTGAGTAAAACAAGGACAAATAATCCTTAGTGATCTGTTTATCGTCCGCCAGCGCCTCCGCCACCAAAACCACCACCACCGCCGAATCCACCACCAACACCTGCACCACCTTTTGGAGCATACGTTGCTTGATACGTACGATCGATATGAACAAAGGAATACATCATGAATGGATAATATCTTGCTTCAGCGACATTAATGTTTAATTGTTTCATAGCACGAGCGACTTTTTCACCAACACCAAGTGCTGTCGCATACACCAGCCATTCCTTCCAAATGGATACATCCTGCAATTCATATTTTTTAAGTTGTGCCATATCAGAAAGAAACCGGGCAAAAGACTGCCATTCCTGAAGTTCCTTATAATATTCTTTTTTCCAATGACCCAGAAATGATGGTTTCAAAGCAGTCGAAACCCCAGATTGAATTGAAAACACGCCTGCGAAAAGAATCCCTAGAGCAATAACCGTATGAACATCACCAAACACGACAAGAAGAGCGATCATGATAAAAAAAGAAATAACACCAAAACCAAGTAAAAGTGCAGGTATCAACCTTCCACCAACAATGTACTCATGCATGTCAAGATTTGATGCATGATGACGAATTCGATCGAATTCTCGTTTGAAACTCATTGCTTCAAAAGTTCCAAACTGTTTATACTTGATTCGTTGTTCAACCTCATCAACATCAAACACATTATCCTGACCCCAGCGTTTCAGAAAAGAAACTACGTTTGATTCATACCGATCAAGAACTTCATCAGAGTCATTAACCGTGATCTTTTTACTGTCCTCAGTGAATTCAAGTGTGATCACACCCCGCCGGTGAAGATCTAACAGTGTCGCATAATATCCTTCTTTGGTAAACGCTTCCTCACTTTTATAAAATAAAAGATTCACAAACCATGGTTTCTGTTTTACTGGAATCGTGCTAAGATACTCTGGTACAATGTATTTCTTTTCCCGGCCATTCCAAACATATAAACCAACAAGGATCAATGGGAAACACACAATAAGGATTCGAAAAAAGCTGACAAAACCAGTTAACAATGAACCAACGAATTCATCTTGATTATTTGCTGACCGAGTTTTTTCAACAACATCATCCACTTGAGAATAAAACCCGTAACTAATATTATTTGAAAGAAATTCTACTTCAAGAAGCGTGTTTTCTGGACTAGAACCAGTGAGAATAATTTGATCATTTGATTCAGATACTTGCATTTGTGGTCGAGAGTAAACTTCGAAAATATCATCATCTGGATTATGAAGAATAATTTTTACGTTTTCATAATCGATGTGATCTGAAGCAAACTGTAAATTTAAATGATACACATCATCATCAACTTCAATAGGTGGATTGATTTGATAATCTATCGAAAGTGTGTATTCGCCTTCTGAAAAATAATTTGGATTATACATGCCGATTTCGTTAGTGTAGGCTTTTGAAGAAATAAAAGATCGTTGAGAACTCGTAAGCGAATTAGGAAAAACTGATCCATCATATTCTTTTACATAAGAAATAAATGAAGAATCAACAGATTGAACAGAAAGATACGGTGTTGAAAGACTATCATTATACACTATATCTGCTATCCAGTATCGATAAAGCATTTGATACTCATTATCATCTCGAACGTCAAACACAAAAGTTTCAGTTAAAAATCCATCTGAAGACAGTTCAACTTGATACTCTTTTACTACCAGGTCATCCAGACTGATATTAATTGTTGGAAGAACGGCAGCTCCAACACCAATTATTCCAAGGATAACAACAAGAATGAAGAGTAAAGTTGTTTCTTTCACCGTTACCACTTCGTTTCAGGTCTCTTACTGATTTCAGCTTCATCAAATTCAAGGTATTCTAGTTTAGTGAAATGAAAAACATTTGCAACAATATTTGAAGGAACTACCTCAGTTTTCGTGTTATACTCCTGTATAATGTTATTATATGTATAACGATGCCGTGAGATCTCATCTTCAATGTTTTGAATCGCTTTCATGAGTTCTTTTACGTTCTCATTTGATTTAAGATCCGGGTAATTCTCCATTACTGCTATGATATTATCCAAAATCTTTCGAGATTGATTCCCAATTTTAGAGAGTTCCCCGGCACTACTGATCTGACCGACTTTACTTCGCATTTTTGTAACTTCAGTCATCGTGCTTTTTTCAAATTCTGCATAGCCTTTCGCGGTGTCAACGAGTTGGGTGATCATATCAAGTCGTTTCTTTAACGCGACTTTGATTTGAGCAAGCCCTGATTCAGCTCCATTCTTCAATGTTTTAAATCGATTGTAACTTGAGATGAATAAGCCTAGGATGATCAGGATTATAACTAGGATAATCCCTCCAATAATTAATTCTAACCACATACGTGCGTGTAAAATGAAATGGGTAATAAATCTTTCTTCATCAACAAGATATGCATTGATTCTATCATATTATCGCTCAGATTAGTTGAAACAAAGCTATAAATATCAAATCGTGTTTACATATAACGTGACAAATAATAACACAATTAAGAAGACTAAAAAAATATTCATTAGCTTTTTTGCCATCACATTACTTCTTAACCTTAGCATCCATCCCATAACACAAGGACAAACAATTGAAAATAGAAACCAGGAAATACACATCGATCCATCATTATACCTAAATCAAAACCACCTACCACTCCTCAAAAAAGCAAAAGAACATTGTTTGAATCAAACCATAACAACTATTCTAACAAAAATAATTCAAGAACTTCAGCAAAAAGAATCAATAAATGCAAAAGAACTTCAGCTACTCATCAAAGAGACAGCAATAAAACCTATTTGGATATCATTTCTCAAACCAGTATTCGGTGACACATCTGGTAGTTTCTTTTGCTTCCCAGGTTTTCTCATAGCCTATCTGTTTGGTGAGGATTGGTCAGATATGGACAAAATGGTATTTCCTTACATTGGCCCTTCAATCTTTCTTATCGGAAAAGGAGACATTCACATCTTTCGTTTGCTTAATGATGTTGATGGAACAATATTTGCTTGTATCGGATTTTTTGGATTGATAACATCATATTCTTACGAACATTACGGTGGTTTCCATTTTATTGGAATTCCATTATTAACGATAACAATAACACCACCATAAAATGAATAAAAAGATGAAGGAAGCGTTTCATAAAAACCTCTAACTCTTATTTTCATTAATTTATTGTGCAAGCTGAAAAGAGTTTATTTGCTAGATCAGAAAGACTTTGTGCACTCCTCCTGATTTGCTGCATAAATGACGATATTAAAAAAATATCTAATATTATCCATAAAAGTAAATCTATTACTAAAAAAAATTGAGAATATAAATAGCATTAAAATAATATGATGAAAAAAATTAATTACTATAACCAGGTTATAAAACTAAACGATTTTAAATATAAACTGGAGAAAATAACGTGCTGAAAAGAAAAAAGAACCTTCTATTATCTCTATCCTGCATTCTCATTCTTCTTTTCACAGGCCCTATTACTTCAAGTATTCGGCTTCCTCACTCTCTTGAGCAATCCCAAGATCAATTCTTTTCAACTCTAAAGGACGAGTCAACAGAAGGATGGTATTTTTTACCAAGTTATGATAATTATGCCCCAAGTGGACTACCAGATTTTGATCAACGACAACATCTCAGCTGGAAAAAAGGATACCTTTGGGCGTTTTGTGGACCAGTTGCCCTCGCAGACATCTTCTGGTGGTTTGATTCAAAACATGAAGATGAACAAGGAACACCGGGAGATGGAAAAGATACATATCCTTTAGTTTCCATTTATAACACGCCATCAACTCCGTATCCAGGTCCAACATATGATGATCATAATTTTAACAATGTAAACGATGTCAACACTCCATGGACTGACGATTCACAAAGTGGAGAACTCATTGAACGAATCGCTACCTATGTAAACATTTACTGGCACAATAACCCGTTTTTTTCAATCAGTGGAACCGATCGTTTTCATATGGTTCAGGGAGCAAAACAATGGATAAAAGACGCTGGACTTGAAAAAAAATATAAAATTGAAAACATCGCTAAACCAAGTTTTAGTTTAATCCTTGACCGAGTACAAAAAAATCAAGGAGTCATCTTACACGGCGGATTCTATATCCCTGGATTTCCTAAATTTATTTCACTCATCTCTGGACATTACTTTGCCGTTGCTGGAGTCCACCCTGATGGATACATATCAATCTCAGATCCATTATACGACATACAGCAGCCAACTATGAATTTTACCCTTCATAATGACCCACAATACGTATCTCATGATACGTTTCAAATCAGTACAAGTCCACCAATTCCATCTATTGCAAAATGGTGGATCCCTCAATTCGAACGACATCGACGAATACTCATTCGTTCAGCAATCATCATTTCAGAAATCAAGTAATTAGAGAAAAACACTATTTTTTAATCATAGCTAGATACATTTATATCTTAATCCTTACATATATAATAAAAGAGGAAGGCTTTTCATATGAAAAAAACCAATAATGCGTACGTAAGCATTTTCATTAGCATTTTTCTCATCAGTATACTTTTATTTTCACAAACAATACAAGCGTGTTCAGGATTTGTCGTCCAAAAAGATGGTGAAGTTCTCATTGGTCATAACAAAGACTGGTGGAATCCAGAATCAACCATATATGTACATCCAAGTGAACAAGATAAATACGCCCGTTTATTTATAGAAATACCATTCCCCCACCCCTTCAACAATGAATATCGGGTATTAGCAGGAGGAATCAACGAAAAAGGATTATCATATGAAAGTTTCGTCACACCATTTAATCTAGCTACTTTTGAATTATTCAAACCACCACTGTTCAAAAGTCCAGTTGATTACATATTACAACACTATTCAACAGTTGATGAAGTCATTAATTATATCTCATCTCATAACTTGTTCTTTCTTAATTACATCTTAGCTTTTGGTCAACTCTTCGTCGTAGACAGCACTGGTGATGCTGCTATCATCGAAGGAAACGACATCATACGCATTCAAGGAGAATATCAGGTGTGTACCAATTTTTTACAAAGTGATCCCAGTCTCGGTAACTATCCATGCTGGCGATACCAATACTTAGTTGATTCACTTGAAAGCAACCCAGAACTGTCAATATCACACTTTAAATCATTATTACAAAACGTTGAACTCTATGCACAATATTCATGGATATTGAATCCGAATAATCTCACTCTTTCCCTTTATCATTTTCATGATTATGATCACGTCCTCCATCTGAATCTTAGCAAAGAATTTGATCAACCTGCTCACTCCTATGATCTCCCCTCATTATTCGAACCAAATGATAATGTTCCACCACATAAACCTCAAATTCCAGATGGACCAATAACAGGAAAAAGAAGAGAAACACTTTATTTTGAAACAAATACCATCGATCCAGATAATGACATTGAAGAAATTTATTACAAATGGGATTTCGACGACGGATCTACACCTAGTTGGGTGTATAATTATAAAACAAATCGAGGTTCAACATCTTATACCTGGAAGAAACCAGGAACATATAATATTCGAGTGAAAGCAAAAGATGTGTATGGTAAGGAAAGCCCCTGGTCAGATCCATTAGAAATCACGATTACTTCTAGAATACCATTCTTTGACTTTTTCAATCAATGCAAGCTATCTAGCACGTCTAATGAAACATGTTTTGAATTGTTCACCATTCATCAAGTAACGCTGGCCGAGCAAAAATAGAGTCTAAATGATCTTGAAACGGTATGAAATCAGCGCCATCAAGCGCCCGATGATCAATCGTTAAACTCAAAGGTAAAATCTTTCTGATCCCAATCTTTTGCTCTCCATCATTTAAATAAACTGAAGGTCTATCCTGAATCGCGTTAATAGCAACAGCGAATACCTGTGGACTGATCAAATCAAGAAGTGTTATACCACCACGTTGCTGACGAAACACACTCCCGAGATTAGACACTAGTACACTCGTATTAAAAATATCATGCAATGTAATCTTATCTTCATCTGGGATGCTTAAATATTTTTTAATACGTTGTTTATTGATATTAAGTTTGTTTTTCCCGAGTTTCGTATGAAGAATCTGTCGAATTGCTCCAAGATTGAAATGTTTCAAATGTTCAACGATTTCATGTTTTGCTACCACATACTGCATGGCATCAACATCAGTGTTTTCCACTTTCCGTTTAATATCCGCAAGTGCTTCAGCGATTTCACGAAGTGTTTTTTGACCTGCATCATGAATGGACGGAGTGATCATTCGTTTATCTGGTAAAAGATAGGGAACGGTGATACTAATTTCTTTAATGTGATGATGCGTTCCAACTTTCGTTCGATGATTGTATTGAAGTAAAGCATTCAGTTTTGGAGTGACTTTTAACGCTTCAGCGATAACCTTCAGCATCACAACAGTGAACGTGATCGGATGATTATCTTCTAGTTTACTTCGTTGTTTCTTATAATAATTGTAAAACTCGGTGATATCTGGTTCATACAAATATGTTGCATGCGGTGTGCTACCCCAACTACTACTCGTTGCATGGGCTGTGATCCGCCGGTTGATATCAAAAATATCACTTTTATGAATCGTTAAACGTTTACCAATAAGGCTCACGGTGTTGTCCCCTAAAAAAGCAACTATCACTATCCTATATTAATAGCTATGGGTTCTATCCAAAAAAAGAGGAAAAAAGGATAATGTTAGATTTCATGATTCTTTCTTCTTAACACAAATAACAGAATCAAGAATGCAATGAATAAAAAGACGATTTCAAACCCTGGAGTAGACGTATCATTATCAGCACTACTAGTCTTTTCACCTGAAACTACGATTGATTGAGTAATCGATCCACCTTGATTACAACTTGCTAATACTTCAATCGTATCATTTTCATCAGCATACATATCCTCATACGTATAAGAAAACGTAGAACCAGATTGACTCGTGTAATCCTGATCAACCTCGGTTTCACCGTTCACAGTGACAAGGACATTATCTACATAATGAGTGTTTCCATCAGCAACTGAATGAGTAATATCAACAGTTAACCGTTCAGTGACACTATTGTATTCAAGGGTCATCGATGAAGGAGAATGAGCAATAACAGGGTCTCCAATGAATCCAAGAAACACAAAAACTAATAATGAACACAAAACAAGATTCAACCATTTGTTATTCCTTTTCACTTGATTCAACCCCAAAATAACATGAAACACAATAATGCTATATTATATCAATATTTCGACAAAATCATTCAATATGATGTTTAATACCCGCCGATCAAAAGAGAAGGATCACCAAACAACTGCCATTGCTGCACCATTTTTATGTCCATTTCATCACCGGCACCAAGGAAACGGTGTAAATACGATTTGATAGCTTCCTGTTGAGTTTGACCCAGGACGTGAATATGATGGTCTTGATACAATCTTAAAAATTGTAATTCCAACCAACCATCATAAATTTCAAGGTAATCATTCACATCATTGTTATCATTATCATCCATTGCATGCGTTCCAAGGCCTGTGTTTGCAATAGTAGCGATACTTCCACCTTTATCTTGAATGGTGAGATGCCACGCCCAACAATGTGGAGAAAGCGTGATTCTTCCTTGTTGAAGCATTCTCCAAAACGAAACATCATACTGACCATTATTACATCCACCGACAAGAGTCACTGGGAGTTTATTCCTATTCCGTAATCGGTTCATGTAAATGTTTTTGTAAAAATCAAAAACTCCTAATCGCGTTAATGTTGGTGCCCAACCGCTTGCATCTGGTGGATAATGAATACCCCATGCACTAATGCCGCCATGACCGCAAAAATAAGCAAACCCAGCTCCTTGATTCATTGCTTTTCGAATATCACGAGCAAGCATAATACCTTCTTCAGTTGCATATAATTTAATCGGTGAGAAATCATTCATGATCTCAGAAGCATTCTCCATGATGAGAACACCTTCATTAATATGAGCTTCGTCTGCCCAATGATCACCACTTACTAAGAGAATGTTTTCAAACCAGGAACTCTGTTTCGTTTCCGTTTCATACGTGATGATTTTATTAACGACTGTTTTTACTTCACGTTTGTTTCGACATGGTAATCTTCCAAGGATCACATCGGGATATAAATCCATTTCATCAATAATTGTTTCATCAAATTCAGCATACAATCTATTATTATTTGAGTTCCATTCAGAAAAATTACCGGTACTATCATAAATATCAGCATAATACAAATCAGAAATAAATCGTTGTTCAATGATCTCTTGAGTCCCCGGTCTGATCAAGACATGACTATAGCGAACAGGCAGTGTCCACCGAGTTGATTGTCTCTCAACTCCACCAACAAGAAGAACGTAATCAATACCTGATTCCTCGATTTCTTGTTTAATGGTATACTTGATTTTTTCTTGAAGATCATATCCTCTTGATTGAGTCGAAATGCTTTCAACAGTTTCAATACGAGTTCGAACCCCCTGGTGGTTCTTATGTTTCACTAAATCATTGAGATTACCAACGAAAGCTTTTGGGGCGATAATCAACAAATCATACTCATTAACATCAGAAAGAATTGGAGAATGAGGTTCTTTATATGTTACCGTGACATTTATAGAATCAACAAAATAAACGGTATCAAGACGTGGGGCATATTGAACTGGAGAAATTCGAAGTGTGAGAAATGTTTTATGTTCTCCATTCGAAAGACCTCCGCCCGTATGAAAAGAAACGAATTCTTTAGGAAACGGGGTAGGACTTTGATAAATCGTTTTGCTTTCATCAGTTAAAGTAGAACATGAACCATACGCAACTGGTTTAGACAACGAAATACTCTCAATTTCACCTAACTTTGGTTCAACGTCAATGATCTGAGTTCCAAATTCAAATTCAAACGTGGTAATATTAACAGGCAGAACAGGCCATTGATCATGAATACTATTAAAATCAGCTTCTTTCACGTAAATGTTGACATCTTTTTCATTCTCAACAATTTCCGGATAAGAAAAAGTAAATTGTTTTTGAATAAACGTTCCTTTTTTCTCTACTGTCTTTTTATGAGTTGTTTCTTCGTTAGTAGGAATAGTCATGAAAAAAGTAAGTCCAATACCTGCAAGGATAAAGGCGACGATGAGTAAGACTGCAATAATTGTGGTTTGTTCCGTCTCCATAGTTAACTAACCCAAATCATTAATATAAAAATTAGAATATAAACGTTCCGTGCAGAAGAAAACCATTTAATACTTTCAGTTAACCTGAAGAATCCTTTAAAACAAGTTTTTTCCTTCAATATCATAATTATGACAAGAACAGGAACAGCAAACCTCCCGCTTCACGGGGGAAAAGCACCACGATGGCTCTTCAAACGAATGGTGCAACTTTCCGAAGGGATCATTGATGTAATGATTCATGAATATGGTCAAGAAACAGTTCTCAAACGATTATCAGATCCGTTTTGGTTTCAGGCATTGTCATGCGTTCTTGGTTTTGATTGGCATTCTAGTGGGACGACAACAGTGACCTGTGGAGCATTAAAAGAAGCAATTAAACCAGAAGAACATGGCATCGTTCTTGCTGGTGGAAAAGGAAAAGCTTCTAGAAAAACAATTGATGAAATAATAGATTACAGTCAGTATTTTAATTTGTCAACCAGAACTATTGATGATTTATCGTACTCAAGCCGAATGACCGCAAAAGTTGATAACACAGCAATTCAAGATCATCATCAATTATACCATCATGTATTTGCGTTCTCGGAACAGGGATCCTGGACGGTAATTCAACAAGGATTGAACCTAAGCCAACGATATGCACGAAGATATCATTGGTTTTCAAAAGCAGTTGATCAATTCACTGTGAACCCTCATGATTCAATTATAGGAATGCAAGCTTCAAAACCCGTCCTTGATATGGTCTCAGATCAGAGTACGAATTGTCAAAAGACAAGTGTTGATTTAATTAATGATCATCCACAACATTTACAACGAGACTGGAATATCCTCACTCGGCCATCAAATCAACAGTCATTATTTGAAAACGAAAATAAGAGACAACAAGCTACTACAGTTCACTGTTTAGATATGCCATGGACAATTAACTGGAAAAGAATGCGGGAAATCTATGAGTTTCAACCAAAAAACTACGAAGAAATGCTTTCTATGAAAGGAGTAGGACCTAAAACAATACGAGCGCTTGCCTTGATTTCAGATCTTATTTATGGTGAATCTCCAAGCTGGAAAGACCCAGTGAAATACACATTTACTGTTGGTGGGAAAGATGGAGTTCCCTATCCCGTGGATAAAAAGGTGATGGACGAATCTATTGATATCATAAAACAAGGAATTGAACAAGCAAAAATCGAAAATAATCAAAAAATGAAAAGTATTAAGCAACTCAAAAAATTTGTTACAATGAACCAATAAATCTATGTTTGAACTGAATTAAAGAATAATATTTAAAAAAAAGAAAGAAGAGAGTTTGTCACTTTTTCCTCGTGACACTTCTATTTTTAATCTGTCATTATTACAAATGGACCAATAATGAAACAATCTTGCTGGACTATCATATCTCCAATGGTAACTTGAGTCGTACCAGGACCAATTCCAAGGATTAGACCAGTGTTGAATGAGGTCTCCTCTCCAGATGATAAAGTAAAAGTGTCTTCCACATGATCACCAAATAGCATAAAAGATGCCTCAAGATCAAAACTACATTCTATATCGTTTACGGTTTCCATTCCATAATTCTTAATGATAGCATTACAACCTAAACCACCAGATAAGGATTTCAAAGTGACCGCAGGCTCATAATGAGAATGTGCAGTCATGGAAAGATCTCCCTTGTTTTCATTGATAGTTATTTCATCAAGTTTAGTTAATACGATTTCATCTTGAATTAATTCATTTCCCGAATCATATTGATAGATTCTTTCAATTTCCCAACTGAAAACTGTTCCATCTGCATATTCCAATGATTGTTCACAGATTCCAACTATTTTTCCAGGTTCCTCTTGATGAAGACAGGTCATATAGGAATCAGGAATTGGCGGGTCAGGTAATGGAGGTCGAGGTAAAAAACCATTGAGTGAAATATTTGCAGACCAACCTTCATAAAAGTCACTTTTCAAAAATATCACTTCATCTACAGCACCAACGGGATCTCCATCAACAAAATAATCTATATGCTGATTGATCAATACTTCATCTCCGATTATTTCAGCGATATTCATGACATTACTTGCTGCACAAGGGCACAACAAACTACCAACCGGTTCAAAGAGACCTGGAATAACGGGTTTTAATTCACCAGGCTGATTAAGGTAGCTTAGCCAATCTTTAAGTGCATGCATAATAATCGCATCTTCTTCAGTGATAGTTGTTTGAATTATACCAATACCATTAGTAGGAACGTTATTCAGGACTCCGTTTATTTGCACATCAATATTTGTTATGTCATCATCTAAAATATCAATTTTTTGTTCTTTACTCAACGTTAAGGGAATCATTGATGCCAGTATTAACAGCGTCAGTAAAAAGATACAAAATATTTTGCTCTTCATTTCATTCACCTCCCAATCTGTTCCCTCTATACAAATTATGAAACAGGTTGTTGTCATTACTAAATACTATTTAATATATAAATTTAACTAATATAATTGTTATATATGTTACAATTTAATTTAATTATAAAAATTAAAAAAATTAATAATATTTTTAAATAATATATATGTTACATATTATAAGATAATTATCAATTAATATCAAACAAATTCAATCCAGTCTTTGCGTCAACACTCCGCTTTAGTGTATCATCAATTCCATCAATAATGCATTCACATGTTGCACTCACGATTGCAGAATTCAAATGACCACCATATGAATGATGCTTTTCATCACATACATTGATATGTATATGTAAATACGGTTCATCATTCATCATCGAAATATTGCCTACTAGTGGAGCAATCTCAAAATTACCAGTGAATTCTTTAGAGTGATACTCTTTCTTCTCTACATCATACAAACCAATCGTAACCTTATTTGTTGCACCAATTCCCATGATCGATCCCAAGGTAACATGATACTTTTTACAAACATCCATAATCGATTCAACGATTTCCTCGCCCTTATCAATACGAACGATGAGTTTGTTTTCAACCTGTTTCACTTTCATAAAAAAAGCATGATTCAATCTGTTCTTAAATGCTTCTAAAACAAGAATATTCAAAAAAATACTAGATTTCATAAAAATAGATTCATACTATCACATCGATCATATTATTAGATGATACATTTATTTATTATTTAAATGGAACGGAAATTAATCGCTCCTTGCGGAATGAATTGTGGAATATGCAAATTTCATTACCGGGAAAAAAACCAATGCCCGGGATGTTGGGGGGAAGAAGAACTAAAACCCAGAGGATGCCGAAATTGTATCATTTTTAATTGCCCAATAATACAAAAAAACGAATCAAAATTTTGTTATGATTGTGAACGTATACCATGTACAAGATTGAAAAATCTAGATAAACGGTATCAAACAAAATATCATATGAGTATGCTAGAAAATCTAAATTACATTAAAAGACATGGGATTGAAACCTTTTTAGAAAAAGAACAAAAAAAATGGACCTGCCCGCAATGTGGAGGGATTATCACTTGCCATGGTGGCAAGTGTTTGCAATGTGGCTATATCAAATTCACTAATAAAAACAATAAAGGATAAAAAAATAATAAAAAAAAGATAATGAAATACTACGGTATTTCAATGATTTTTATAGCTTAGTACTGATGATGAGTTACTGTTTGATGGTTTCTAGTTTGAGTTGAATACTCATCCCACCAATTCTGTTCCCATGTCGTATTCCACCAAGATTTCAATGGTAACACTGCAGTGGTCTTCCAATTACTCTGTTTAGTTTCCATCAAATGATGCCAAAGTTCATCCCAGTTCTCCGCCTCGATCCAAGCCATATAATCCCAATCGCCGGGAATACTAGCTCCACTTGTGATCCAATCCCAGTTTGGAACATGATGACTTGTTTCATCAAGAGTGTTCTCCTTAAACATCACCCATGCACCTGCGGGTTTCTGCCACCACCATTTATTGTCCTTATATCCATTATGGACCATATGTGTTTTCGTATCTTCAACTTCATCCCATTGTTTAATGGTAGCAACACAATCGTGGATGGTATCCCAATCTTTTGCATCAAACCAAGCGATCACATCATATTCACCGGTAACTACCCAAGCACCGATCATGTTTTCCCAATTTTGGAATCGTCTCCAAACATCTTCAGCTGTTCCCTGCCTCGTTTTAATGAAAGCATATGCAGATCTATCCTTCCAATTCATCTATCCTCACAAAAATATGGAAACACGTTCCAGTTAATAAAGATAAGGATAATTTTTTGAAACAAACAGTGAATTAAAAATAATTAGTTTTCTTAACATTACTAGATAAAAAAATCTTATTTTTACATAAAATACATAAAGAGTTAGCAATTCACCTCTATGAAATAAGGATTCAATATCAAAAAAAGATTATGGTGAACACTCAATGGAAGAAATCTTTCCTTTCGAACCAATCCTAGTCATTGCAAGTCTTGCTGTTTTTTTACTCGTGGGAATTATCTTACGGGCGAAAATACGATTCCTCCAAAAATTCTTAATACCAAGTTGTTTGATTGGCGGTCTCATTGCCATGGCTCTCCGGAACAGTGGTATTATTTCAATGGATACAGCAATGCTTGAACTATTCGTCTATCATTTATTTAATCTCTCTTTCATATCTGTTGGTCTAACTCCAGCAAGTAAAGAACGAAAAGATATCAGTAGAAAAGAACGACTCGCAGGTCCTCTAGGGATGGGGCTTATGCAAGGTATTATTTTTCCGATACAAGCAATCATCGGTGGCGTTTTCACCATATTACTCATTTGGATTGGATTTGATATTTTTTCATCATTTGGGTTCCTAACCCCTCTTGGATTCATCGAAGGACCGGGTCAAGCACTATCAATTGGACAAACCTGGGAACAAATCGCAGCTCACATTTACACGAATGCAACTATTGTTGGATTAACATTTGCTGCTATTGGTTTCTTTTTCGCTTTTTTTGTGGGCGTTCCACTTGTTGACTGGAGTATACGAAAAGGTTTGTCTGATCAGACTCCAAAAGAACTTCCTTCAGATTTTGTGAAAGGAATTATCGCAAGAAATCAAAAGAAAACAATTGCAGGATATGAAACTACTCATCCAGCTAACGTAGATGTCGTTTCATTTCACTCAGCTCTTGTTGGTGTATCATACATAGCAACTTATGGTCTAGTAAGCCTGCTAACAAGCATTCTTCCATCAGATATCGCAAAGATGGTTTGGGGATTTTTCTTTTTCTTCGGTCTTGTTGTAGCAATTCTTATCAGATTAATAATAAAAAGACTAGAAGTAGATTACTTACTTGATAGAGACATACAGAAACGAATAACAGGATGGTCTGTAGATTTTCTAATCGTTGCTACGATTACCGCTATTGAACTTGCTATCGTATGGACGTATCTAGTTCCAATTTCAATTATCTCAATAGTCACGGGTATTGTTACACTTCTTGTAGTATTCTACATTGGCAAACGAATGTGGCAAAAATATACTATGGAGCGTATCGCGGGTATTTTTGGAACCGTAACCGGAACATTACCAAGTGGATTATTACTCATTCGAATACTTGATCCAGAATTCAAAACACCTGCAGCAATAGATTTAGGTCTTACTTCCATTTTTGCTGCACCATTCATTTTATCCGGATTACTCCTAGTAAACGCTCCAGTATTATGGGGTTGGTCGATTGAACAAACTATTCTTGTATTTGCTGGAATGCTTGCCGTCTCACTAATATTAACAAAAATCTTTGGATTGTGGGGAAAACCACAATTTTAATAAAAAAAATTCAATCTCCTTTCTTTTTTATTTTACTTCAGCAACAACTCTACAAGGAGCCCCATCAGCTTCTTTGATGTGTAATGGAAAGATATAACAAAGAAATCGTTGCTGTGGAATCTTATCAAGATGAACTAGATTTTCAACGATACGAATATCATAAGAAAATAACTCTTTATGACACTCAAATGGTTCATTATCAGGAGTAAACGAATCAATACCAAGAATAGAAATTTCCTTTTCAATTAATTTTAAAACCGTTTTTTCAGAAAGAACAGGGTTATTTTCAAAATACGTTGAATCATAAATATGATGAATATGGTTCGTCCAAAAGAAAACGAAATCACGTGGTTTGACTATATCCACATTTACATCAATAATTGATTGACCACGAACATCAAAAACAACAGCTTCTGCAATAAAAGACGCTATTGGATAATCCGATAGTGTTTTACCATTAGCAATCATATGATTTGGCGCATCAATATGAGTTGAAAAATGAGATGATATCGTTAACTGTTTTTCATTCCACCCTTTTTCCCTAATAGTTGAAATTTGCTTGATTTCTGGTTTTGGATCACCTGGAAAAACTGGTATACGCTCGTCTATTGGAAGTGTTAAATCAATAAACATGGTCCAGAATAAAGTAATAATCTTATTAAATTCTACGCAAAACAACTAAACTAAAGAAAATTGCAAAAAAAAGATTTTTACTACCATTATAGTATATATTGGCGAATTGACTTTTCCTTCGAGAAACATACATTATTGATATAGTATCACATCAAAAAAGTTAAAACATATACTCTCCTTTATCATCGTCATTATGACTGATTACACTGATTTTTCTAAGTTTTTCTACGAACTTGGCATGCTTAAACGAGTTCAACGAGAAGGATGGAAACTCTTGGGCATAACTCAACCAGAATCTGTCGCAGAACATAGTTTGAGAGCAGCACAAATTGCATATGTTCTTGCTCAGTTAGAACACCATCCCTCTCCTGAAACAGTCTGTACTATGCTTGTTTTTCATGATATTGGTGAAACTAGAATTGGAGATATTCAAAAAGTCGCAAATCGATATATCACAGCAGATGAAAAAAAAGTGGTTTCAGATCAATTACAATCATTGGGTGAAATAGGTCAGCGAATATTTTCCCTTTGGGATGAACTTGAATCACATGATTCTCAAACCGCGCTCATTGCAAAAGATGCTGATCTATTGGAACTAACATTGACTGCCTGTGAATATAAACATCAAGGATTCACTGCAGCCAATGATTGGTTGAAAAAAACAGAGCAACGAATTCAAACAACAAAAGCTAAACAATTATTCAACAATTTTTTAAACACGGATCCAATGAAATGGTGGGATGGATTAAAACAATTAACAAACAAAGAAAATAATCGTTGATATCTATGGAAGAACCAAAAACATGGGATGAAGAAACCTACAATCGAGTATTTGATGACATCTGTGATTACGTTGAAAAAAGAAAACAGGATGACTCCAATTTCACGATCCGGGAACTTCAACAGATGGTTAATGAGGCTTATGTGAGGAGAGGAATGGATTGGATAGGCAAAGGACATCTTCAATTCGTTATCGAATCAGCTACCATAGCAGCTCTTGAACAAAAATTTGTTGAATGGAAAAAACAACTAAAAGAACAGAGCATGTAAAACAATTCAACAATAATATTTCGAAATACTATCCTCTTTATGTTTGTATTCCCTTAACTTTTGTAAAAGAATCAATTCATCATTAGTAAGAAACTGTTGTTCCACGCTTTCTTCTTTGATTTTCTGTCCATTCTTATCCATCCAGATCACAATAGAGCACATATCCTTCATCGAATAATAAAGCAAAATGCAGGTCAATGAAAGTATACAAATTCAATATTTTTAATTGAAAAAATAATGATATTTACTATTGCTTCGAAATTTATCAATAAGATAAGAATTATGATTTTTCCACTTGAAACAAGGGGGGTTTATTTGAAACAAAAATGTAAAAATCACCGATCAAATTTTTTATAAAAAGCATATATGTCCGTTTACATGATGGAACAATTGTTCCATAATATAATTACTCACTATTTTTCAAAATACTCTTAACTTAAAACTAATTACATTAGCCAGACAACAATGTGAAGGTGTAGATCATATGGCACATTTTCAAACAAAACATCACGAATTTAATGATGATGAACTCATTAGTGCTCTGCAAAAATGCATCAGAAGAGGTATGGAAGAACAAGCGATGTATTTTGCCTTGGAACTTGGAAACGAAGGAAAAAGTGGATTCGGTGTGCTCCATTCACGATTACTGATAACAACATATGAAGACATCGGTTTAGCAGATCCTCTTACGGTATTAACGATTTCACAAGCATTAGCCGATATGAAAACTATGTATGATCATAAAAAAGGAGACTGGGAAATGGTGCTTTCCTTCATCATTCTAACATTATGCAGAACAAAGAAATCACGAATTACAGACCATTTCAAAATCAAAATGAAACAAGTTTGGAAAAAAGAACAAAAACAATATGACATTCCAGACTTTGCATTAGACATGCATACCTCACAAGGAAACCTCCTCGGTCGAAGCAAAGGATCACTTCAAGGCATCAATCATTTTATAACAGAAGGAGAAAAACTCATCAATGAACATTCAGAAATCAATGATGTGTACAAAAAACAAGCTCATGAGTTATGGAAGAAAAAAATAAAAAAAGATGATAGGAAATAAGAGCTACCATCTATTTATTCCTTAAACAGGTGAACATCTGTTTGAGGATATGGAATATTAATTCCTTCTTTATCAAAGGCTTCCTTTAACTCTTTCAATAATCCTCTTTTTACTGTCCAATAGTCACCAGTTTTAACCCAGGGTCGAACAATCAAGTTCACACTAGAATCACCGAGTTCATTTGTTGCAATGAGTGGTGCTGGATCTGATAACACCTTATCATGACCATTAACAACATCAGAAGCAATCTTCATTGCTTTTCCAATATCATCACCATACCCGATACCAACAGTCATATCAATCATTCGAGTGTTCATCGCAGTGTAATTTGTTATAGAATCACCCCAGACTAACGAATTAGGAATAATCACCTTCTTATTATCAACAGTTAACATAGTTGTATTACTAATTCCAACATGTTGAATACTTCCAGAATTTCCGCCAGCATCAACATAATCCCCAACCCTAAATGGCTTAGTTAAAGCAATCATGAATCCTGCAGCAAGATTTCCGAGAATATCTTGAAACGCAAAACCTATCACAAATCCAAACACGACTGAAATACTTACTAATCCTGCACCAACATCAAAACCAAGGGCACTTACTGCAATAAGAACAATTACAAGTAACAACAAAATCTTTGCTATTCGGCTAGTAAATTCAACAAGTAACTGAGCCATGTTTGCTTTATTCATTGAATGACGAATATAGCGAACGACTAATGCAACGACAATGTAGCCAATTATCAGAATCAGTAAGGCAATCATAACATTTCCAACAGTAATGTCTGTCATTGGTATTTTTGTTGATAATATTGAACTAATATCTTCAAAATTCATCTTTTTCTCCCCATATTTTTGTAGAATGTAACATCCCGTATTTGAAATACTTTGTTATTTAAAAAGATGAATAATGTTCAATTAACAAATTTCTTATCCTTAAAGATTCTTCCAATGTATGCGTTCAACAGATGTGACGTATTTTCCAATATTTGTCTTCCGTTCCAATCCTTCCTTACTCATATACCTAATTTTGCCGTACACCTTCCGCTCTTTCCAAGCACGATCATGTTTACCAAAACACCATGCTACTCCAGCAAAACCATTAGGATCTCGACCATCAAGTTCATATTTATTATTCAAAAACAATGCGTTCTGAAAACCTTCAGAAACTGTTTCAGTCCATTGAAGTATCTTTTTTCCCCAGTACATGCGCATGTATCCGTGCATTTTTCCAGTAAGTCTCATTTCTTTTTGTGCAGCATTCCAATATGGATCATGTGTAGCCGCTCGATCTAATTCATCCAAAGTGTACACGTATTCCCGTTCATCAGACTCATGTTTCTGCAATGTATCAAGAGCCCACTCAGGCAAACAAGAAAGTGAATCATACTTATGATTGAAATAAACAAAATTCATACTTAACTCCCTTCGTACAATCAATTCCTCTAAAAAACTATCTGCGTAAGATGGAGCATTCTTACGTACTTCAAGAGCCACATACACTGGTGAGATTTGACCAAAATGAAGATATGGACTTAATTGTGAAGTGACTTGATATGAGGGATCATTGCTTTTGTCTTCATATTCTTGGATATGATTCTGTAAAAAGGATTGTAATACTTTTTTTGCTTCTTCTTCCCCACCATTAAAAAGAGAAGTCGGTTTTACTGAGTCATTCACTTCTAATTTCTTAAGAATTTGATCTGGATCAGTAATGCTAATTGAAGAAAAATCATATTCAAGTGAGCTCTTTTTCACGAGAGTTTCATGTAACTCGGTTAAAAAACGATTAAGATATTGATGGATTTTCGGTCTCAATGTATACGCAGCATATTCTTCCTTTGTTGATGCTGTTTCAACAGGTACAACCACATCAGATTCAACCTGAACAAGAGGACAACCAATTTTGTCTGCTACTTGCTTTCTCCATTCTTTTTGAACACGAAGATATCCGCGGTCAACAACAACCAAACAAGCATCTTCAGCTAATTTGATTATTCCATCGACTGGATGTTCAATGTGAACGACGAATTGAATGTTTCTTTTGGCTAAGTTTTTTTCCACATCCTGCAATCCTTGAATCATGAAAGAGTAATGACGAAGATTTGCCTCAGGGAACCGATCGGTAATACCAAAATATACAATCACTGGTTTCTTCAATTCGTTTCCTTTTTGAATTGCATATTCAAGACCATGATTATAATGAGTGCGCTGAGATTGTTGCATCCAATACAAGATAAACTCAGCAGAAGATTCCTTTTGTTCATTTAAATTTTCAATTCGTTCAGATTCTATCATTCTAACACGTCAAAGATACATTTTTTTAAGATGCAAGGTTAACCAAGGGATGTTTTTTAACAATAGATATAGCTTCGAGAGCGCTTTGTTCTTTATCTTTTATCTCCAACATAATGTCAACATCAAGAGATTCGATATTGTTTAGAAACATAGAGAAATCATTTTGATCAATATGTATCGTATGCTTCCCTCTTTTCTCATTTATCCCTTGAGATGAATAATCAATCATAGGAATACCATCAAAGTGTTTCCATGTTTCTGCGATTTCAATCATCATATTTTGAACCGATTCATGATTATTATTCAGTTTATGGTGAAAGACATCAAATAAGACAGGAATGTGAATATGATTGCTGATTTGAAGACAGTCATACGCTTTATAACTACGGTCATCATTTTCAATGACAAGACGCTTTTTGATAGAAGATGAAAGAAGATCAAAATGTTTTACAAAACGATTCATACTTTCATTTTTATCACCATACACTCCTCCGATATGCAATTGGATTTTAGCTGAAGAATCCAAGCCAAGTGCATCTAAAAATGCTGCATGATATTTCAGCTCCTTAACACTCCGCTGAACCACATCTTTACGTTTCGCATTGAGCACAATGAATTGATCAGGATGCATTGAAATTCTTATGTTATTATTGTTAATGAAGCTTCCAATTTCTTCTAATTCGTCTTTAAAATATTTTTTCCAATCCACAGTCAACACAGGATGTGAAGCAAATGGAATAATATCAGATGAAATTCTAAAAAACAAGATTTGATGATCGAGATTATAAGCTAGTATTTTATACAAACAATCCAGATTATTTGATACCGTGCCAATGAATCGTTTCTCTGAGTATGATTTTAACCGAAAGGTTTTATTTCCTTGACAAGATATTGTTCTATTAATACATGGATAACCTATTTTCATATCCAATACCTCTGTTTATCAGCGATTGCAGATAATTCATCTTCAAGTAACTCTTCCGGAAATGGATTAAAAAAAGTTTGATCTGATAAATAGGATTCAGCGAAACGGATCACCCAAGATTTTAAGACATGTGTTACAACAGTAAGGGGTATTTTTTCTTCTCTATATTTTTGAACAAGATCCAAAAAGAACGATTTTTCCGATTCATTTAAGTCATCTGAAACAAATCCAAACAAATGATGCAAGACGTTGATTGTTGTTTTATGAGATGGAGGCCGAGTAAAAATAGAATATAATAAATCTTCATACTGATGAAAGACTTGTTCGACTTTTCCTTGTGTTTGATTTGCTACTACTCGTCCCATCTCACGTAAAATCTCTTGATTGTATGCCATGAACAAGAACTTATTGTTACTATGAAACTTCACTAGATCGGCCATACTTAAATTCTTTTTTATATGATCAAAAGAAGCAATCGTAAAGATGCTTACCAGAAAATGTTCTTGAATATATGAATTTCGAAGCCGCCCCTCAGATTCAACAACTCCTGGAAAGGTTTGTAATACCTTCTCTCCAAATAATCCAGCGGTTTTTTTGATAGATGCAGCATTATTTTGTGCAGCATACACTTTCACATCCTTAATTCCACAAGAAGGAGACCTCGTTTTTAAAATAACGCCATGGATATGTCGTTGTTCAGATAGAAATGATTGTGCAAAAGAAATCATCGATGTAGTAACATCCTTATTTGTGGCAGGTTGAATCAATCGTTTCTCATTATTTACTTGAACTAATCGAAGCGATTTTCGAGGGATGCCAAGTCCTATTTCAACTTCAGGACATACAGTGACAAAATCAACATAAGGTTTTATCTTTTTCACAAAATCACTAGCAATCATCGATCCATCATATCGGCAATGATCAAATTCAATGCACCTACTCGATAAAATTGTTGGTTTAACCCAGGTAGTCATTAAAAAAACCAACAAAAGTATGCTATTAAAACTTATGAAAGAAATAATCACCTCTTTTTTTCCTTCACTTGAAATAAAGCAAATATGGTTACCATTACAATTGATTTAAAAATGAGGCTAGTACGTTTATTTATTTTATATAATATGACTTTTATTTCGAAGATTCGTTAAATATTTCAAAAAACCGTATGATTAATATAATGGATATTATTATACATTGTTGCTAATATCACAATTAGAGGTGATGGGATATGAAAGAAAGAACAAATGACGTATTTGATGAAAATGATGAACGTGCAGTTCAGTTATTCACTGATCTAGGCATGCCAAAAAATTTAGCAAAAACGCTCTTGTATATCTGTCAAGTCAATGAATGTAGATCAACAGATATCGAACAAGGAGCAGATCTTCGGCAACCAGAAGTTAGTGTTGCAATGCAAGAACTGCGAAAAAAAGGATGGGTGGAAAAACGCGATTTGAAAAAGAAAGGCAAAGGACGCCCAGTTCATGTTTATCAACCAACTACATCATTAGATGAAATCCTTAACTCTTTTGAACAAGAGAAAATGGAAGAAATGAATTCAATTAAAACAAATATCGGCGAATTACGAAATACAATCAAAGGGATTTAATTCCCTCATCATTTTTCATCTTTTCTTTTTTTACTTATATAAAATACCAAGATACTGAAGTAAAAAAATAGAATTGAAATCTAGTTTTTTAAAAAAAGAATGAAAAGAGTGTATTACATTATACTTTTTCTTCCATACAATCATATTTTATTAAGAGTGATTGTGCACTTTTTACAAATCCTTCCCATTTTGCAGGGAATGAAGCCAGCTTAATTTTAAAATGATAACAGTTTCCACCCTCCGTTAAGACAAATTTATTCTCTGCTAAAAGCTTCTTGTGCAATCGAATAAAAAAATACCCCTCCCGATTCAAACGGGTTAAATATTGATCTGCAATTCGTTTTCTATCCGAATCACTCAAATTTGAAAAAATCGTATCTAAGAGAAGATGATTATGCCGCTTCTTCTCTGTTTTTAATCGAAGAATATAGATTGTTTTTTGATGGAATCCTTCAGCTGACTCAACTGAGACAGAGACATTTTCCTTTTCAAAATCGACAGGGAGTAATTTTTGAAAAATATGTTTATGCTCATTGATTTTATCTCCGTCTTTCTCAAAAACCGTAACAACAATATTATGTACTAATTTCGCCATTGTTAACCACTTTTTAAATTAAAATCTTACCATATTGATGTTTTTACACTAATATTTTGTAAATAAGTATATAAATAATAATTCCCTAAAGTTTTACTAATGAATTATTCACATCGTATAAAAGTAACGATAATGGTTTTTTGCATACTATTATTCATTACAAATTCATTATCTGCTGTTTCTTATTTTCATTCAAAAGATACGGTGTCAAATTATCTGAGTCTTGATAAAAAAACCAAAGCATTCTCCATTCCACGAGTTTCTTTTCAAAATCAACGTTTAATTCTGTTCCAACCTCCATCTTTAGTGAAACCAGCTTCAGGATATCCAGTATTATTTTTATTACATGGTGCATCACAATATCCTTTTGCATGGTTTTTCCCATGGAATCAATGGTCTTACCAACAATCATCATTCGCTCAGAAAGCGATAAATGCAGGATTCTTTGTGATTGCTCCGTCTTCAGGAAGACCAATTAGACCAGGTCCTCACGCATGGTCTTCATTTATATCTGATATTTCCGATTCCGAAGATTTACAATTGTTCCAATCTCTCTTCAGTTGGATTGAAAATCAATCCGATTTACTAGATAAAAATCATGTGTATTGTGCTGGCTTTTCATCTGGCGGGTTTATGACCAGTCGGTTAGCAAAAGTTTTTCCTGATAAGTTTGCTGCAGTTCTCATTCATTCAGGTACTGATGCTGATTCAATTACGTTTACTATTAAAGGTCCTGAATTTGATTGTGAATCGCCAAAAGAATACCCTCCTAATCATCCACCAACACTAATTGTTCACGGTGAAACAGATAGTCTTGTACCATATGAATGTGGTCTTCATTTATATGAAGAGTTACAGAGGAATAATATTGATTCTACATTGTTAACTAATGAGGAAAAAGGCCATATTTGGCTTTCCTCTATTTCAGAAGAAATGATAGATTGGTTCCAATCATATTTCTGAATAAATGTAGTACAAACAATAAGTTGCTGAGAATGAAACCTCCCGTCGATTGGGAAGAAAAGGAATTAATTTTTTTTAAAATTAGAGATGGATGCGCTGATCTTTTATGGTTCGACTTCCTTTTTTTAATTCTCGTTCTCTTTGTCGAAGTTCCATGACTCTTTTATCGACGTGATCTTGAAATTTCATTGACATGTAATAGTTCACCTTATGATTTGTTTGTTCATGTATACTATACTATGTTTAAAAATTTTATCCTCATTATTTTATAAATAATAAATATTTTAAATTCCACACAAGACAAAAATACAAGCAATCGTATAATGTCCTGAAAATCTATCCATCTAGGATAATTAATTCACTGGAATGCTTATGAGTCCATCTAAAAAGAAATCGACAGCAAAAAAAGCAAAGGATGAAACTTTTCAACGAATTATTGATGATGAATCTATTTCAGATGAACAACTGTTACTTGATGCTTGCCCATATCCTCTCATCATAGGTACTATAGATGGATTATTTTTAGGCTTAAATAAAGCAGCTGAACATATTTTCCAAAAAACAAAGAAGGATCTTATTGGAACATCTGGTTATCCACACATAGAATTAGATGCAGGAGAACGAAGAAGACAGGTTCTTCATAAGATGATTGAAGAAAAAAAACCTCAAATACTTGAGGATTACGAAAGAGGGACATGGTGGAGAACGATATTTCAACCCATTTTTAACAAGGATGGCAAGGTCATCAAATTCGCCGTAATTATTCATAACATCTCAAAAGAAAAAAATATTGAACAAGAAATCACTGAAAAAAATGAAGAGTTCTGGAGAAGACTAATCCAATATTCAAATAATTCATTTTTTATTATTGATAAACAAGGTATAATTCGTTATGTTAGTGAATCGGTTAAGGCTATTATTGGATTCCAACCGAAAGAAATGATTGGAAAAAAAATCGTTGATTTTTTTTATAAAGATGACAAAAGGAAAGCCATTGAATTTTTTGACAAGATAATAAATGATGATTCAATTATATCATTTTCTCATAGACTTACAGATAAACAAGGAAAAATAAGATTTATGGAAACAACAGCGAATAATTTACTAGACAATCCGACTGTTCGTGGAATTATCATTACCATCCGTGATATCACAAGGATCCATAAAGCGCAGATAGAAACAGAAGAAACAAAAAAATATCTTGAAAATATTATTAACAGCACATCTGAAATTATTTTTTCAGTGGACACAAAAGGAAAAGTAACCCTATGGAATGATCGAGCTGCTCAAATAACAGGGTTTACACCATCTTCAATTATTGGAAAAAATATTGTTACGAAAATATCCATTCAAGATAGTAAAACATTCAAATCATATTTGGAACAGTGCTGTAGGAATCCAAATAAACCTCATGATGTAAAAATCAAAACAAAGCATGGAGATTCTCGACTTCTCCGTATTCAAGGGTCACCAGTACAAACAGCGGATAAAAAAGTAAAAGGAGTTGTCTTTACTGGAAAGGA
This sequence comes from uncultured Thermoplasmatales archaeon, assembly GCA_964581795.1. Taxonomy (GTDB): domain Archaea; phylum Thermoplasmatota; class E2; order DHVEG-1; family DHVEG-1; genus EX4572-165. Next base: position 27,460 of record CAZOPW010000020.1, read on the forward strand.
TATAACAAGTGATTCTCAAATACATGGGCAATTAGTAACTGGCGCGAGTTATTTGATTCTAGATGAAGACAATTCTAAAGCTATTGATTTATTAAACGGATTACTCTTGGATGATTACAATGGTTTGTTTATAACCCGCGATGTTAGTCAAAAACTGATTGATTCTTCAACTGTATCATTACCTGTCACCCAATATTATTTTTCTCAAAAAGTTCTAATGAAACATAATAAATCAGAGATAGTATCTGATTCTAAAACATTAGTCTCTCTTATCACCGATTTTTTACGAGAACATGCAAAATCTATTGTGTTGATTGATCGTTTAGACTATCTTATTGCACTTCATGGATTCACTGAAGTGATGCAAACAGTTTATTCAATATCTAGTACTGCATCAATCTATGATGGAGTCATCCTTATTCGTTTAAACCCTGCGGTGATTTCTACAACAGAACTAGCAATATTAAATGAGGAACTAAAGCAACTCCCGGAACAAAGTGTTGAAAACATAACTATTGATAACAAATTATTTGACATTTTACAATACGTTGACAAACAAAACGCGAATAAGTCATTAGTTTCGTTTAAAAATATCAGAAAGCAATTTTCGATTACCAAGGTCACGACAGCAAAACGTATTAATTCATTGGAAGAAAAAGATTTGGTGACCATAAAAAAGCGAGGCCGCTTAAAAACGATTTACATTACTGATAAGGGAAAAAGGTTGTTACAACGAAGAAATGTTGTGTAATGATAGTATATTTGATGGTAGATGATATCAAAAAAGAATATGAAAAATTATTTTGTAGTTTATAGTATCAGGTCATATGATAATTTTGTTGAATTTAATTCAGGTTTGGACAAAATGTTTTTTTAAATGTGGTCAATTCATTATATTATAACATAAAAAAAAGAGGCATAATTTACCTTTTTTTTACCATAACTATACCGTTCATAGGTAAACTTTTATAAATAATGAAAACTATATATAATACAGACGGGGAGAGACTTTCCAAAAACCTTATCACGGTTTCACTTTTTTTTCGAAACTCTCCCCTCCCTCCCTCCAAATACTATCCATTTTCATCAGAAAAAAACTGAATATCTTTTTTTTATAAAATGCTGCCTCTTGTTAAAAATATCCCAAAGAGGACAATGCTTACAATAAAGACACTAATCCATATATCAAAACGCCAGCTCATAACCTTCCGTCCATCTAAAGGACCAAAAGGTAACAAATTAAACAACGCTAAAAATACGTTAATATACCCAATAAAATAAGCAATCGATCCAATAATACCAGATGTAAAAAAGAATAACAAGAGAAAAACAAGAGAAATACCAATATTAGTCAAAGGACCAGCTAAAGAGATATGACCATACTGCTTTCTACCTGGTGATCCATAGATTTGAACAGCACCTGGTGCAGCAAATACAATACCAAACAACACTCCAAAAAGCAATGCTAGGAGCAATCCCTGAGGAAACATACGGAATTCAGACCAATACCCATATTTTTGCCCCATATATTTATGAGCCAGTTCATGACACACAAACGCAGTTATGATTGCTAAAAAGGATTGTGGTACAACATAAAGAAATGAAGATATACTCCATCCTTGACTTCCAATTCGAACAAATGCAAAGGAAAACGCAATCGTCAACACAATAACTGAAACTACTAAATGCAAAATTTCAGTTCTACTAAACTGAAAAGTACTTCTTTGTGGATTATTTGAATAGGATGAATATTGATTAGTGAATGGAACATCATGAAATGAACCATACACTTTTCGATTATCATTCATAGCAATCTGATTCGAACATATGATCATTTTTTATTATTCTTTTCCACTGACTCATTTTTTTCCTCGACCTTTTTCATTGTATTTAGCCACACTGTCCGTTGTGGGAATGGAATAGTCACCTTTGCTTCTCTAAATCGATGATCGATTTCGCTATGTATATCACTAATGACTCCCCATTGCTTCATGACATCATCAATCCAGACGAGTAAAATAAAATTCAAGCTTGATTCACCAAATCCAGTAAATCGAACAACTGGCTCAAAACCAGTTTCTTTTATCACCTTTTCGTGATCCAAGGCAACATCCATTAAAATCTTTTTTACGGTATCCAATTCAGATCCATATGCTACACCGACCTCTATTGTTTTCCTGATGCGAGTATCTGGTTTTACAATATTGATGATTTTTTGATTAGCAATACTATTATTTGGTAAGATAATCAATTCATGATCAAATAAACTATATAATTTTGTACTTCTCATCCCAACATTTTCAACTCTACAGTACTCACCACTCTCCAATAAAATAACATCTCCAATCTTAAACGGCCGATCAAGCAATAAATGAATACCACTGAAAAAATTAGATAATGTATCTTGTGCAGCAAAAGCTATCACCAACCCTGCAACTCCTGCTCCTGCAAGCAAAGCAGTTACATCAATACCAACCAAAGTTAAACCGAATATAACTCCTCCAATGATAATAACAGTTAACCCAATCTTTCTAAACATTGGTTTGAGAACTGTTCCAAATGTTGAAAATCGACCTCCTTTTCTAATGGTTAATTCTTCTAAAATTTCATCGAAAATCCTATAAGCCATGTAAACAAGTGTAAAAACAAAAACGACCATGTACACAGTGTTTAATGATGCAAGCAATCCGATATTTATATCAAGTTTCATAAACGAGTGAAGAAGACCATACAAAACAATAATAATAAGACCGGGTCGTCGAATAGTTTCAATGATTGCATCATCTAATAATGTCTCAGTTTTTTGAACAAAAACCGTTAAGACCCGTTTGACTAAAAAATAAAACAATACAGCTATAATTGCCCAAATACAAATATTTAAAATAAATGCTCCTACTGGATTGTTCAATGGATAAGGTAAGGGATTTGAAAAACCTCCAAGAAGGGTATTTTCCTCGCCTGTACTAACCCCAGTAATCGTTAATTTTATTGTTTTCTCAATTGAAAAAGAATCAGTTTGATTCAGAGGGCGAAATGTGAAGAGGACACTACCTGTTTTTTCACTAAGATCAGGATATTTTGGGACTTCTACAGACAATCCAATGATTTCATAAGGGTTTTCATCATCTATTATAAAATAATCATGGGAAATATCGTAGTTCCAAGGGCTTAACCCTTGAACATCAATACGGACGACAAAATTTTTACTTGAATTTTTAAACACCGTCCAGTTAAACACATGAGTTGATCCAATAGATTCATTTACAATATATGTATCGTCCTCTCCAATAATCGGGGAACCATTAAGAGGTTGACCAGAAACAGATGAAGGGAAACAAGTTAAAAATAAAAATAGTGTAACTGAGAAGAGTAAAATTTGTTTTTTTCGGGTCTGGTTCATAAATCCAATAATGGAAACGTTAACTACATAAATCTTTTTAAAAGTCTTTCATTTCTTTTCAAAACCCTATTGTTACTCTTATCATCTTTTGATATTGGAAAAGAATTTGTCAATATATGCTCTTGCATCCTCTACATTTTGATAATCATAGATAGTAACAGAAGAAATAGATTCTTTTGAAATCCCCCTGATCATTGTTGACAATTTATTTGGCCAGTATTCTTTTTGATATAACCCAAGAATTGGGACTTCCTTTAAACCCATTCTTGGTCTAAGGTAAGCATGTGCAAATTCGATTCCTGTTCCAAGACTTGGAACTGAAATCTCAAAAACCGCAGCAACGACATCACCTTCCACAAATTGAATCATTTTGTCACGGACATATCTTCTCCGTTCTAAATCTTCCTTTGGTAAAGGACCAATCGATTCCTCTAATCGTTTGATTGCCTCGTCATAGTTTTTACCGGTGGTATGTTCGGTGAGGACATGATACCCCAATTCTTTTATTTTTCCAATAATCGATTGATGTACATCTGCTCGATCTCTTCGATTTTGAGCTCCCTGAATAGCTCCTCCATAAAATACATCCATGTTTTTCGGTAATTCAAGAAGTCATACTTTAAAATTACTAAAGATATTTCATAATGA
>CAZOPW010000021.1:0-29936 GCA_964581795.1 uncultured Thermoplasmatales archaeon
ATAACATTAAATGATGATATCTGGAAATGGTGGAAGAAGAACCCATGGATTAATCTTTCCCAGCTTGCTGAAAGGCAATTGAAACGACTTCGTGCTCTGGAAGAAAGGGTTCTTGGAACCTGTCCGGAGTGCGGAAGTGAAAAACTCAAATTTGATGGGAAAACATTTCATTGTGCAAAATGTGGATTTTCGTATAAATAAAAAAATAGGATGGAAAAAAATGAAATATTGTCCTCGATGTGGATCTTCTGAAATTGAATGGATTTTACCTCAAGATTGGTCAAAATGGGAATGTAAAAAGTGTGGATATATTGGTCCAGTTATTATTGAAGATGCAGAGTTAGCTGAGCAGATTAAGAAAGATTATGAAAACAATGTAAAGAAATAGTAAAAACGTGAATGAAAAGGAGAATGTTGTGAAATGATGGTTACAACAACAGAGAATTTACCCGGTAGAGAAGTAAAAGAAGTACTTGGTGTGGTATTTGGAAGTTGTGTGCAAACCAAACATCTTGGTAAAGATCTTCGAGCAGCAGGACGAACTCTCATTGGAGGGGAAAATATTAGTTACACAGAACTTGTAGAAGAAGCTCGTAGGGTTGCTATGCAACGAATGATAACTGATGCAGAAAATCTTCATGCTGACGCAATCATTGGTATGAGATATGCAACAGCACAAACGATGGGTTCTGCTGCTGAAATCATTGCGTTTGGAACTGCAGTCAAAACATATTAATACAAAATAATAATGCAAAATAGAAGTTGAGGAAGAGGATATGGCTGAGATTGAAGTGCAAAATCTTGTGAAAAATTATGGAACTGTTGAAGCCGTAAAAGGGATTTCATTTCAAATTAATAAAGGTGAAATTTTTGGGTTGATCGGGCCAAATGGAGCAGGGAAAACTACAACGCTTCGAGTGCTTGCAACATTACTTCAAATCACCGATGGATCTGTTTCAATGTTTGGTATTGATTTAGAAAAACACCCTGAAAAAATAAGGAAACAAATTAGTTATCTCCCCGAGGATGCCGGCGCATATAAAAATTTGACAGGTCGGCAGTATCTTGAATTTATTGCTCATTTTTTTAATCCAAAAAATGCAGATAAAATGATTCAAACAGGGATTGAAATCGCGGATTTAGCTGCTCGGATTGATGATAAAGTAGATACATATAGTAAAGGTATGAAGCGAAGGCTTCTTGTGGGGCGAGCGTTAATGAATAATCCACGGCTTGCAATTTTAGATGAACCAACAAGTGGTCTTGATGTTCGAAATGCTCAGGAGATCCGGTCTATTATTAAATCAAGTACGAAGGATGGGACAATCGTTCTTTTATCGTCTCATAATATGCTTGAAGTAGAATATTTATGTGACAGGATTGCGTTAATTGCTGATGGGATTACCATTGAAGAAGGAAAACCAAATGAGTTGAAAAGAAAGTATAACGCTGAAAATATTGAAGAGGTTTTTATGAAGGTGGTGCAATGAGTTCATTAACTAACATTATTCGAAAGGAAATTAAGGAATTACTTACACCTGCAACAATTCTTCCTATTGTTATTATTACGCTTATTTTTGGTTCCATTGGAGGCACAATTGGTGGTATTGAAGAAGAAATCCAAGAAAAACCAGTTATTGGTGTAATCAATGAACAAAATACAACTTATTCAACTCTTGCAACTTCTATTCTTCATCAGCACGCTCGTGTGGTATTTAACGGGACTAGTATTGATGAGCGAGAAGCAGGGATTACTACTGTTCAGAAGCAAAATGGAGCTGCCTTATTGATTATTCCAAGTAATTTTACTTCTAATATTAATCAGAATAAACAAGCAGTAATTGAAGTCGAATGGATTGTAGAAGGAACCGGCATTATGGATACTATTCCATCTTCCTCTGTTGAAGGATTGATTAGTTTCATTAGAAATCAAATCTCTCAGCAACTAATTACTCATTCGAATCAAAGTGCAAATGCCAGTTTAATGCTTAATCCTTTAGTAAAGGAAGAGACAACCAATTTGAAAGGTCGAACATATGAAAATATTTCGCCAGGAGAGATTACAGGTCTATTATCCACGCAGTCTTCAACAACTCCTATTGTGATTATGATGATAATCATCATTGCTGGTGGCATGGTTATTTCTTCAATGGCGCTTGAAAAGGAAAATAAAACATTGGAGACCTTGTTGACTTTACCTGTGCCAAGAGTGAGTATTGTAACTGGTAAAATTATTGCTAGTGCCGTTGTTGGATTGCTTTTAGCTGTCGTTTACATGTTTGGTATCGGGTATTATATGCAATCGTTTCAATTCGATATGCCAAGTACAGGTTCAACGTTTTCTTTAGCATTGTCAACTTCGGATCTTATACTTGTTGGTATTTCATTATTTGTTACACTTGTTGCAGGATTATCGTTGTGTATGCTCCTTGGAACGATGGCTAAGAATTATAAAAGTGCACAAAGCCTGACAGCGCCAGTGACTATGATGGCAATATTTCCAATGCTTTTGACCATGTTTACTGATTTTGAAACGTTACCTCTTGCATTGAAAGCACTTGTGTTTGCTATTCCATTTTCTCATCCGATGATGGCATCAAAAGCATTACTTTTCGATAATTATACATTGGTATTTGCTGGAATCGCGTATGTAGCAGTGTTTGCTGTTGTTATTATTGCTGTAGTGATTTGGGTTTTTACTACCGATCGGTTGATTACTGGAAGTAACATCAAGACAATGCTTTCAAAATTCAGTCGACGTTTTAGATAAGATTAATGAGAACGTCAGCAAGAAACACGAATCCTAAGATAATAATGATAAGACCAATGGTTCTTCCCAGTTTGTCTTCATCAATTCGGTTCGCAAATAATGACCCACTGGTAGCACCGATTGCTGCACCTAATCCTGCTACGAGAGCGCTTTGTAATAAGATGTTTCCTTGGATACTGTGAGCTGAGGAACCTGCTCCGGTAATAAAAAACATGAGCATTAGTGAGGTTCCGATTGCTTGATGTAAATTGTATCCCATGATGAAAATAAGAATTATGGTCATTGATCCGCTACTTCCCATTCCAGTAAATCCACTGGCGAAACCAATGAGTCCTCCGAAAAAAAGAAGGCTTAAGTTTTTATGGTGTTGAAATGGGGTTAGGTTGACTTTTTGATTGATGGTTTCAACGTTTTTCTTTATGCCTCCACGAAGAAGCATGTATCCGAAGAAAATGAGGACAACAGCGATTAAAATTTTAAGGTTTGATTCTGGTGTACCCTTTGAAAAAACACTTCCAATAAGAGCAGCTATTGCTCCTGATGCACCAAGTAAAATAACAGGTTTGATTTTTACTTGTCCTTTGCGGAAGAAAACAAGACCGGCGATAAGTCCTATGATGCAGTCGACGAATAAACTGGTACCTATGGCTTTATAAATCGTTGATCCCAAGAGTACGGTGATTAAGGGGATGATGAATGGTTCTACTGTTCCGGATGCAATGCCTACGTAAATACCGCTACCTAAACCTGTTAAAAAGGTGAGAACGGTTGAAATGATATCATCAAACACAACTTGCGGGTAATAGCTTAATTCCATATATGTTTTATCTCATCTGATATGATGAGTGGATGGTTTAGTAAAGTGACGATATAGTTTTTACAAATAAAACCATTTAAAAAAATTTAACTTATGTTACAATAATATCTACATAAAATATTTATAATACTTTATAATTAGTTTATTTGATATTTAACTGTCAAATATGACAGATGGGAGAGGAAATCCATGAAGAAAATATTAATTAGTATAAGCATATTGATGCTGTTGTTACTCCCTCTCTTCTCCGTTTCTGGCTTTAGTAATGAAGAGCCCTCTGTGCCAACTATAAATGGTGAATGTGAAGCCAAACTTGATGAAATGTGTACTTATACAGTAGTTAGCACTGATCCAGATAGAGATAATATAGTGTATGAATTAAAATATTCAGACGATCCTGGAGCAGTCATTGAAATCGGACCATATAAATCAGGAAAACCTGTAACATTTACGCATTGTTGGTGTGACTTTTACCAAAAAACAAATCCAGGAATCATTCACGCAAAAGCAAAAGACATTTTCGATCATGAAAGTGAATGGAGTACATTCGAAGTAAACATCACCGATTTAGATACTGAAAGCAATGATATTGCAATAAGAGAAAATGGACTCTTTGCCTTCTTAACAAAATGTATTGACTGGTTGATTCCACTCTTTAATTTCATAGATCTTATCATCAAATAATCTTAAAAAAACTAGTATTATTATGTTACATTTGAAATAAATCCATACTTAAATATCGTTCTCCTCGATCAGGAAGGACGGTGACTACTTTATCAAAAGCTTTTGAAACTTTTAAAGCAGCAAGCATATTTGCTCCAGCACTAATACCAACAAGTAACCCATGGTCTTCAGCAAGTCTGCGTGACATCTCCACTGCCTCCTGACTACCAACAACAATGACTCGATCAACTTTTTCCATGTCAATGAGTTTTGGAATGAACCCATCACCTATACCTTGAATACGATGCTCACTAATCCGTGCATTACTTCCTCCAAACATCACCGCTGCTTCTTCAGGTTCAACAGCAATTACCTTTACATCTGGATTGATTTCCTTCATTACTGAGGAAACACCGATTAATGTTCCACCAGTACCCACTCCAGCAACTACAGCATCAACTGCTCCAATTTCATTAACGATTTCTTTTCCAGTTTTAATATGAGCCATAATATTATTTGGATTACTGAATTGACGAGTGTAAAACGTTTTTTCATCCTTAGCGAGTTCTTCAGCTTTATCAATTGCTTCCTGAAGACTTCCACTTTTAGACGTTAAAACAAGTTCAGCACCAAATGCTTTCATCATCAATTTTCGCTCACGGCTCATATTCTCAGGCATCACAATCGTCATATGATACCCTTTAGCCGCTGCAATCATTGCTAGAGAAATACCAGTGTTTCCACTACTTGCTTCAACAATACGATACCCTGGTTTGAGTAATCCTTCCTTTTCTGCAGCAGTAATAATTTCTAATGCTACTCGATCTTTAATACTTCCACTAGGATTCACACTTTCGAGTTTTGCATACACATCCTCAACTTTAACTAACGGAGTATTTCCAATGATATCAATTACTGATGAACAAGAGTTCATACCGTCTCAAACCACCTTTGCATTATTATTCCTTTATTAAAACCATTCTAAAAAGAAAAAATTATTCAAGATTAACGAGTAATCCTCCACGCTTATATATATCCAATTGTGATGGGGAGAATGGTTTTGCCTTGATGGTTTCGTTTTTTGTTTCATCAATGATTTCACCAGTTTCAAAGTTCACTGTGATCATGTCTTTATCATCAATTTTTGTTGTAATGTGTTCACTGACAAGAATGGGCATGGCATTGTTTATAGCATTTCGTTCATAAATCGATCCAAATGATTCAGCGATAATTACACTAATGCCAAGGCTTTTAAAACAATCAACAGCTTGCTGACGGCTACTGCCACATCCAAAGTTTTTCCCAGTAATTACGATATCACCAGGTTTTGCTTTCTGAGCAAAATCCTCATACCCTTTTAAATTATCAAAAGTGTACTGACCCATTTCTTCAATGTCAGTGATATGCAAATATCTGTTATGAAAGATCATATCTGTATCAATATTGTCTTTATCAATAACCCATGCTCGTCCTGTTACTTCAACTGGAACACTTTCCTTAGGAGGTTGACTTGGATGAGACTCATACGTTTTTTTTCTTGGTATGGACACGGGTGCTGGTTTTTCATCAATATGATCAGCAGTCGTTATCTTTCCAGTAACAAGTGATGCAGCAACAGTTGCTGGACTTGCTAAATAAACATTTCCTGGCCCTTGCTTCCCAGTGAAGTTACGATTCCCTGTTGATATCTCAACTTCGTCTTTTCCAGTTTGACCAATTTGACCCGCGGCACAACCAGCACATCCTGCCGCACCAATAAGAGCCCCGGCTTTTTTGAAAATATCAAGAAGACCTTCCTGCAAACATGCTTCCCAAATAGTATTTGTCGCAGGAACAATTTTTAACACTCTTCCAGGAGCAATTTTTCTATTCTTTAGTATTTCTGCAGTGTGTCTCATATCTTCTAAACGACCATTTGTACAAGATGCGATAATCCCCGAGTCAACAGCAATATTTCCAATATCATCTACATCTATAACATCTTCAGGGTGACCTGGCCGAGCAATCTTTGGCCGAATTCCATTGATATCAATTTCAATTGTTTTTTCATACTCTGCATCTTCATCAGCAAAAACTGGATTTGCCGTTATACCAACACATTCTCTGTAAAAATCAAGGACTTCTTCATTAGGAGGGAATAGCAATACGATACCTCCCATCTCCGTTGCCATTGATGCAATCGTGATACGCCCGTCTAAAGATAAAGAATCAACATATGAACCATACAATTCAGCAGCATATCCAAGCAACCCATTTGCACCAAGTTCTTGTAACATCTTCAATACAACATCCTTTGGTGTTGCAGTTTCACCAGGCTTTCCTTTTAATAAGATTTTCACGGTTGGTGGAACTTTAAACCAAATCTTTCCATGAGCCCATGCATGGGCGATGTCTTTATCCCCCATCCCCTGACCAAATGCACCAACAGCTCCAAGAATATTCGCATGTGAATCCGTTGAAATAAGTGTTCCACCAGGAGTCACTAGTCCATCTTCTATAGCAATATGAGTTCCAATACCTTGGTCGATATCATAAATTTTAATATCATGTTTCCGAGCAAACACTCGGCAAATATGTTGATTAGCAGCATATTTTTGATCACAACCGCCAGGGTTCGTATCAAAAGTAAAAAAAGTTTTAGAGCTGTCATCCACATTAAGATTATTTTCTTCAAGATTTTTTACAACATTAGCTCCACCAAAATCACGGGCAATTCGAGCATCAATTTCAATATCAATGATGTTACCTACAATTGCGCTCTGATTCGAATGATTTTCAAAGATTTTTTGAATGATTGTTTTTCCCATTATCTTTTCCCCTCATTATCTTTAATGTCTCTTTCCGCGGGTCCGTCATACTCACAGGAAACTGAAAACATTTTTCGCATTGGTTTATACCGTGTTTGTTCTTCATAAACTTGTGCGGTTAACCCAGCAACTCGCCCTAATAAAAAGAAGGCTTTTCCAAGACGCCAATCTAAGTTCATATCAGAGATAACTGCAGCAATGGCCCCATCAACATTAATGGGCAGTTTTTTACCAAGTGTTTTTTCCAATTCGTTCTCAATTGCTTTTACTAACTGGGTATGATCTCCCGTTATTCCAAGTTCATCAGCGAGAGCAAATAATCGAATCGTTCGAGGATCTTGGGTATGAACTCGATGACCAAATCCAAGAATACGTTCATGTTTTTCTCTTGATTCAGCAACAACTCTTTCTGCCATTTCTTCTACTGATACTTCTTCTTCCTCCATTCGTTTCACACTTTCTTGCATAAAACGAGCGCCTTTTTCAATAGCACCACCGTGAGCATCTCCTATACTTAAGATTCCCGCAGCAACCGCGCTTGGTAACGGAACCCCTCCTGAAGCAACGACTCGAGCCGCCATTGGCGATGGTGAAGTTACACCATGATCGATACAAGACGTTAGAATCGCATCCATCATTTTTCCATGTGTTTTACTTGGCAATTCGCCCGTGATTAACAAGTAAACAACATGTGCAAATGGAATGTTACCGATTAATTCTTCTTGGCGATAACCTTGGGTAATTAAATGATTTGGTTCAACCTTTGTTATAGAACTTTTCCATTTCATATCTAATCATTCCTTGACTCGATATATGACATCTAATAATTCTCCATTACGCCATTTCGTTATCCCAATGATCTCATCACCAAGATCAATTTCTGGAGGCCCACCCGTTTCATCATCAGCCATTTGTTTCAATGAATCAATTGATACAATGTTTATATCTGATTTTGCTCTCAATTTTTCAAGTAAATCAGTTCGTTTTGGATTAATCGCAATTCCTTGATCAGTCACAATAGCATCAATGACATCACCAGGAGTCGTTATTGTTGTAACTACATCACGTATAACCGGGATTGTTTTTCGAAATACTGGAACAGTTATCATAGTAAGATTTGCACCAGCAGCTGAATCTTGATGACCACCAATCCCATGAAGTAATCGACCATCGCTATGCGTGTTCACATTCACATTAAAATTCGTGTCAACTTCAGTTGCACCAAGCATAGTCGCATGTAATCCATCAAGAAAACGTCCTTTTGATGAAGGATCAGCGTAATGACCTATATCAGTAATTAACCGTCGTGTTTCAGCGATATATTTTATACTTTCCACATCAAAACACTGAAGACCATAAGCGTTTTTCACCAGTCCTTTTCGATGCATTTCTGCGATGAACTTGGTAAACCCACCGGTTTCACATGTAGCAACAACATTATTTTTTTCGAGCGTTTCATCTAAATATTGTAATGCTGCAAGAGATATACCCCCTGCACCAGCTTGAAAAACCAAACCATCCTTAATCAAACCAAGTACATCCATTAAATCAATACATTGTCGAGCAATATGTAATTTCTGAGGATCATCAGTAACTTTTAATGAACCTGATACAATTTGATTTGGATTTCCTATCTGATCCATTTCCACGACATAATCAACGTATTCTTCGGTAATTTCCTGGTAACCACATGGGCGTTCTATTAAATTATCTGTCACAATAATAACATGATCTGCATGCATAGCATCTACCTGTGAATAACAAATAGGGCCAAATGCACTCTTGCCTATAAGACCCGTGCAATTCCCTCTGTTATCTGCTGCTGATGCAGCAATAATTGCAATATCCACATGTAGTTCATCGTTTTTTACAGCAGCCCATCTTCCCCCATGAGATCGCAAAACTACTGGATATGACAAAGGATTTTTTGAAACATAATCACCAACCACTCCATTGATGCTTCCTTCTATCCGAGAAACCGTTCCTTCTTTAATATGATCGATAACAGGTTCATGAACGGGGAACAGTGCTGTTTGTGCTAATCGAAGATTTTTAATGCCAAGTTCTCGGATAGCATCTAAGGTGTGATTAACAACATAATCACCGTTTCTGAGTTGATGATGAAATGAAATCGTTTGACCGTCTTTAATCCCGCTTTCCTGTAATGCTTTTTTAAGGGTAGTTACTTTTGAATTACACTTATTTTTATGTGCTTTTTTAAATGGTTTATATTGTTCTCCATTAATTGTTTCAGGTATTGTTCTACCGGCTGGATTTGTGAAACTCATTATTCCACCAATGCTTTTTTGATTTCAAAATCAATGAAATCACAATGATTTACAATGACTGCTTCAGGTGATCGTTTCGTATTATCTCCTTCATGTGAATGAGCATAAATGATATGAGCAATTTCATCGGGTAATCCATGATCCCATGCAAGTTTTGCTCCCGCAAGTGGATGACGGAATTTTTTTCCATATTCTCCCTTAACGATTTTTTGATTAACAATATCGTATTCCACGAGTTTTCCTACATCATGAAGAAGCGCTCCAGCTATAAGATAATCTTGATTCAATGATTCTTTTCGTTGTTTCATGATTGCATACACCATTTGTGTCATACGTTTTGTATGATCGGTGAGTCTTCCGGAATCATCAATCAGTAACGTGAATGGAACATCGTGGATACTATTCCATCCTCGTTTCTCTGCCGCAGTTTTCCAAATCGCAACAACTTTTTCTCGTAAACTTTTATCTTTTATCCAAGAGAGTTCTTCTGAAAAACATTCTTTTATTTCCTTTTCACTTACCACAACGGTTCCCCCAGGGCGGTTTATGTTAAATTGCAGCCGTAATGGAATCAAGTGATTATTAATATTTGTCTTCGGCGAAAAACGAAAAAATTTGGAAATATGGGAAGGAAAGAGGTGATTTAGAGGGGTATTGGATGGGTACCCGCAAAATTTAGGGTGTGCTTCCTTCCCAACCAGCTTCCATAGGAAAGATAATTTTTGGTTTTAAGTGCCTTTTTCGCAGGTAGGTATGCTTGTACATGTGCACAGCAGTATGAATATGGACAAGACTTGTAAAGAAATATTTAATAAATAATAACAATAAAAATACTTGTCAGAAGCGTGTTCGTATGTCAGCAGGGCTAATAAAACGACTTCGTATTTCTAAGATCGATGCGATCATTGTAGTGATTTTATTAGTGATTGCTGGATATGTTCTTTCTCAATCTGAATATGTTTCTCCTGCTATTGAAAAAGTTGTTAGCCCTACGACTGAACAAAAAGAAGAACCTGAACCAGAACCTGAACCAGAACTACCGATTCCTCCAGAATCGTTAACCGCAGGTTATATGCGTGCGGTTTCTCCCGAGGATGAAGGACTGCATTACGATAAATTGTCTGTTTCTCGGGAATGGTGGTATTATTCAGTGGTTTTTGATGAATCCAGTGAACTTGCTGGATGGACTGCAACGATTAGTTTTAATCATATGGCTCGTACTGATTTGTTAGGAACTTCAAAACCTGATTTGTTCATATTTACACTACATGGTCCTGATGGTGAAGAATATGGTGGATTGATTAATAAGGAACGCGGGTTTGGGATTTTAAAACAACCAACGCTTCAAGCTAAAACTCCGGGTGTTGGTGTTAGCTTTGATGATTCTTGGGCTGAAGGCAGTGCTCCTGAATGGTTTGTTCACGCTGAAGACGGTGAGATAGATAAGAATCATGATATCATACTTGATTTATCGTTTTTTGCTCCAAATGATCCTATTTGGACGATTGGTGATAAAGCTATAAATAAAAATTTACAGAATCTTGCTTCGTATGTTTTTTTAGGTTGTAACGTGACTGGAACGGTTCAAATCGATGGAAAAGAATATGAAGTCACAGGGATGGGTCAGCATGTGCATACTTGGTCTCCAAATGTTGTTACAAAAGTGTTGGTAAATGGTTGGGACTGGGCACATATCACTTTAGACAATGGATGGACGTTGTATTATAGTACGTATTATCCAACGCCCCAATATATTTCAACAAAAACGCCAAATGTGAATCCAATTGCTGCGTTAGTTTTAACCACAGATCAAGGGAAAACATTGACGTCGTTTCAAGATGTAAATCCTGAAATCACTGAGTCTGATGATGAAATTTTTACGTTTGTGAAAATGCCTCTAGAGATTCAAGTAAATGGAAAACCTGGTGCACTTCAACCATTACTTGGTTCCTATCAGATTTCAATGGATCTGAATATTCGAATGAGTAATACGTTTGAAAATGTGTGGAAGTTTCCAACGTATGTTGGAATGAACATTGGTAGGTCTACAGTAAGTGGAAGTATTAGTTGGACTGGAGAAGAAGGAGATGAGGAAGTATCTTTTTCAGGTGTTGCAAGTACTTGGAGTATGAGGGCGTTTTTGTAATAATTAATAAATGAAACAAATATTTTTTATTTTACCAATACTTCTCCTTCATCAGCATTTAAAACAAGTCTGTCACCAGTTGTAATCTGCTTAATATCTATATGATCAACACATGGAATACCAGCAAGGATTGCTCCAGTGGCAACAATTGTTTCTGTTTCCTTGTTTATAATACCAAGTGGACCAACTTTGTTTCTTTCAAGTCCATAAATCACGTAAGATCCAACTGTTGATCCTTTCCCATTGGGAAACACAAGGATTTTTCCTGTCACTGATTGCCCTTCCAACGGATGACCTTTATCAATAACTACACCTGTGTTCAAATCAATACCACCATAGAATCCTATTGGTTCGGACGAGACAATTGCTTCTCCTTCAACCTTTCCTGGTGAAATCATACGGCCTTTCATTAGCTTACCTCCTCAATGAGTTTATCAATGTTTGCAAATACAACTTGTTGTTTACAAAAACCGGGTAAGTAATTCGCGGCTTTCCCTGAATTTACTCCAGTCTGTTTATACCCCATTTGTTCAATCGGTGAAACCACCATACACGTATCAGCTACTACGTGACCACCTGCATCTTTAATTGTTTGTGAAAAACCCATACGATCGGCTGCTTCTTTCATCATCCGAGATGTGCAAATCCACACTGGTTTTTTCAATTGTTTCCCTTTCACTTTTTCTGCAAGTGTAGCAATCTCACGAAGAGATGCATGCGGACATCCTAAAATAACAATATCCGGTTTATTTCCTTCGCTAAGTGTTTCATATGTTTCATCAATATCATTTTGTTCAACTGTTATCGTTTCACTCACATTTCTTTCAATTAAATCCGATTCCGGAGTAAGCTTTTCAACATGATATAAAGCCACTGCTCCAGATGCAGCCATTGCTGCGCCAAGAGCTTTTAGATGATCAGTATTTGCATTAGTTACCCCTGTAAAAAAGGGAATCTTGTTTTTCACTTTCTTTCCGACTAAATAACCAAGCGCTCCATAATCAGAGGTAAATGTTAAATCTGCTTCCACCCGAATTTTAATGTCCGGTTGTCGGTTCTCCCAAAGATGCAGCCCATATTTTGGTGTTCGACCGCAAATTGAAGCAGCAAGAGCTGAAGGACCACCTTCTCTATTTGTTCGTGCACCAATCACAGAATTAGAAAAAGACACCGCTGATGATTCAGACCACGCAATATGTTCTCGGAATCGAGGAAGATTTCCTGCTAAGTAAGGTGTACATGTTGATGTAATCACAATTCCCATTTGTTTAAATGCACTAATAATACGCAATTGATTCTTGGCAAAATCCTCTGGAAACCCAAGTTCCTTATAATTTTCAAGATCCATCCCCGCAGGATTAAGAAACGTTAGCACTTGCGCTTTTGCTTGTTTTGAAGCAATATCTTCAAGAAACGCAGTCCCTGGTTCACCAATAGATTTGTACGAAACACCAGCAACTTGCACACTTCCCACCGGGATCATTTTCTCTGCACCGTAAATATCTCCAAGACGAACAAGTAATCGAAATAATCGTTCTTTTATTTCCCCAGCTTCACCATCTAACATCTGTTCTTCTTCTTTTGTTAAATACATTCTTCAAGCCTCTTACAATGCTGAACTACCAATTCAATATCTTCTTTTGTTGCATTATCAATATGAATACCACCTACCGCAACAACCGTGGTCTTATATTTTGCACACGCAGTTTCAGCAAGTGGTTGTAACACAATATGATCCTTATGAGTCCCCAATCGAGTAATTGTTGCC
The DNA here is from genome assembly GCA_964581795.1 of uncultured Thermoplasmatales archaeon. Lineage (GTDB taxonomy): Archaea > Thermoplasmatota > E2 > DHVEG-1 > DHVEG-1 > EX4572-165. Next base: position 13,260 of record CAZOPW010000021.1, read on the forward strand.
TCTTTCCCCGGTTCACAACTGACCATTGCACCAACATGTGGTTGTTCACCACCTTTGAGAATGAGTAGTAAATCATCACCGATCCAGTGTTTTTCAACACTTACCCGATGTTTACCTGTTCCCGATGTAATCATTCACATCAACAGAACTATAATTTACTTTTTCATAATTCTTTTTATCCACCCGTTCAGGAATTGTTGCATCAAGGCCCATTTTTGCTGTTTTCGTTTTTTCACCAGGTACATGTATACCCGATGGATCAAGGGAACTACCAGGTTGTTTTTCCATGATCACAAGGTCGTTATCAGCTTGAAAACGAGTGGCTATCGCCCATTCAACCGCTAGCGGATCATAAATATCAACGTCTTCATCAACGACAACAACATGTTTCAAACTGCCATGTCCTTTGAATGCTGCTTTGATTGCTTTTTTTGGTTCATCCTCATTTTTCTTCTTAATTTGAACAACTGCATGAAGCCAACTTCCGCCACCGAGAGTAACATACACATTCGTACATGTTGTTACTTTACTTACTTCATTGTAAATCGTTGGTTCCTTTGGCATACCCATCAGTGTTTTATGCTCAAATCGACCAGGGATTAATGCTTGATACATCGCATCTTCTCGATGCGTAATGCAATCTACAACAAACACTGGCTCCTGACGTTCAAAATCCCGAGTTTCAGTTAAATCAACAAATGGTCCCTCTCGGTCAACATTCCGAGTCAGACGGCCTTCTAACACAATCTCAGAAAATGCTGGAACTTCTAAATCCTTGGTTTTACATTTCACCATAGGGGTTTCATCAAGTGCATTAGCAATGCTAAATTCATCAACATCAGACGGTGGACCAAGCGATGCAGCAACCATAACTGCAACAGAACTTCCCAGACAAACCGCCATTTCAAGATCTTCATCTATTTTATCATACGTCGTCCGAGTTTGTCTTTTCTTGATTAACCGAGCAGTCAACTTATTTTTTCCAACTTCCATTAACCTATGATAAGACACATTTCGTCCATCATCAGGATCCTTAATCGTGCACACTGATGCTGAGATATACCGTCCACCATCACCATCAAGATGATAAAAAAGAGGGAGCTTCGATAAATCAGGATCATTGATCACATGTTCCTGACAAGGCGCGGTATCAACAAGTTCTGGTATCTTTGGATGTTTTAATGCATCAACGAGTTTAAACAATAACTCTTCTTTAGTCGTACCAAGACCTTCAGCAATAATATCTCTCCCAGAAGTTATACCAGCAAACACCGGAAAATCAAATCCTTTAATATGATCAAATAAAACAGGTTGTTCATCAAGAGAGTAAATAATATTTGCTGCTTCATACTCATGCGAAACAGGTTTTGTGATCCGAGTGAGTTTTTGTTCCTCTTCTAGTTTATTAAGAAATGAGCGTAAATCCATCTTTTCTTACCCACCTTGGCGTTTCACACCAATCGTTGTTTTTAACGTTTGAAATCCTTCTTTTTCAATAGCATTAGCTACTTCATCCTGTAGTTTTCTACCCGGAGTTAAGGCAAGCATGTTACCACCAAGACCTCCTCCAGTCAGTTTCGCTCCAAAAGCACCATAATCCCGAGCAAGTTTAACCAGAAAATCAAGTTCTTTAGAAGAAACCTCAATTTGTTGTAACAATTTATGGTTTTCATTCATCAATTTTCCTATTTCATGAAGATCCTCATCAATGAATGCTTGTTTCGCTAAATACGCAATATTTTCAGCTCGTTTGAAAATCTCACCATATTTTTCAGATTGTTGTTCTTTTCGTTCTCTTACCCCAGCAACCGCAGCCGTTGTATCAGCAACTTTTCCAGTATTTCCCATTACAATTTCAACAGGATTTGGTAAATCAATCCGTTCCATCACTGGCGATTCCTTTTTTTCAAACCAAATTAAACCACCAAACGTTGATGCAGTGTTATCAATACCAGATGGAGTTCCATGATAGCCTTTCTCTCCTTCATATGCAACCTTATTGATTTCTTCATCTGATAAATCCAATTGATAGAAATCAGATAATGCTCGAGCCATAGCAACGCATGACGCAGCACTTGCTCCAATACCACTTGCTGCATACAATGTACCAGCAAGTTCTACCTCAACGCCACCTTTCATTGAAAAATCAAGATTCATTTCATCAATAATACGTTGAACAGAATCTTTTTGCTGCTCCTTTTTATCCTTTTTATAGCCCGGTGTTGCATTCCGATTATCAATAAGTTCCAATCTTGGTTCATCAAAGGGATGTGCTTTTGCTACCGTGTATTTTCCAATCGCGGACACGATTGCTGGAATGCCATAGACGACGAAGTGTTCATTGAATAAAATAGCCTTTCCAAAACCTATACCCTCTCCGTTCATGATGCATCACAAAATTCTTCGAGAAGATTTGTTTTTATCATAGTTTATTACACAAGTGAATAAGATAAAAGTATTTCAGATTTATGTTTGTTCATTACGTTGCAATATTTGCTTTCTCAGCTTCCGAATCGTAGTTCCTTTTTTCCGAGCTTCACGAAGAGAAATTAAAAAACCGATAAAGCCAGTGAACAAATCAGTAAGGATGAAACCTAAAAGAGACACAACAAAAATCTTTTCACCTGGAACAGCAAATAGTGTTGAAAATATGATAACCGCTGTAAATTCTCTGGTCCCAAGACCAGCAAAAGTAATAGGAATAAATCCTGCTGCATTAGCTAAAGGAAACAGTAATATAAATAGATGATAAGGAATTGGTAAATCTAAAGCCATGACTAAAAAATATTCTTGTGAGAAAATAATGATCCAGGTGAATACTCCGATAAACAAAGGATAAAAAAGTGCATTAACCCGGGGAAAATCCTGATAAAACGTATCAGAAAACTGATTTAGATACCTTTTTAATTTTTTTGGGATAAAATAACGAATCATGGTTTTAAAAAACCAATCACCTCGATCCTTTTTCACAAAAAAGAACAAAACCAGAAGGAAAATAATCAGCCAGCCAGCAGCGATTATAGTTAATTCCGGATATTTACTTATCACCAAAAAGGCGCCAAGTAAAATCATCACATACAATGAAGAGGTGTGAACAATAGTTTCAATAGTGGAATTCACGAATAATTTCCCATAAGGTTCACCTGAATATTCTTTCAAATGCGGAATCCGCATTAATTGACCGATGTATCCAGGAGTGATGCTTCCATAAAAATATCCGATTAAAAAAATGTTCATCGAAACCCAATATGGAACCATAATTTTTTGTTCCTGTAAGATGAGTTTCCACGCGTAATTTCGAATGAGAAGACGAGGAATCGTAAATGGCAGAATTAGAAGGATATAAAGTGGATGAATGGAAAAGAAAGCTTCTTTGATTTTTGTGATATCAAGTTGATAAATCGTATACACAAAAAGAACTAAACCAATAATAGGAAGTAATTTTTTTACCAACGTGAATGTTTTCTTTGCCACATGTATCCTGCCTGTTCAAGTTAAGTAAAGAATGGATTTTTGATTAATACAACGTTTGAAACATTTAAGATTTTATGTTTTCTTTTTTCAACTTTTGAATCGCTTGTAATTCTTTTATTTTAAGTAAAGATTTTTTCTTTTGTGCCTTCTTTATTTTTAATGGTTTTTTGAAAGCATCTTGGATAACATTTCCATCAAAATCTAGTGATAGAGCAACATTCATCATTGCTAATATAGTTGGAACAATATCAACAATGGAAGCATTTACTTGTGTGTTTTCCTTAATGTTTTTTCCATGCATAAATAAGATACCATGCGGTCGATGATCGCCCATCCAATCGTAAAATCCTGGTGGGGAAATCGTTGATAATTTCTGCTTCGAAGATTGGAAGATTTCTTTGAAGCCTTCTGGTGGCTGTAAGAGTTCTTGAGCACCATACTCTTCTTTTAAATCAAAAATAACATCTAAAGGATCATTAACAGCATTTTTACCATAAATTTCTTCTTTGGTGTAAATGTTTTTTACAATACGTTTCCCTGTTTCAGGATCAGTAACATGTTTTAAGAAATTAATGAGTTCATCACGAACTTTATCATATTCCTCTGGTTCAACCACGCCATGTTCATACTTCCCTTTCAGATTTATTCTAATTCCACGGGAACAAACAGAATGATACATTGCCTTTGTATGTGCATAATCAATATTACTTTGTGAACTACCGGATAGAATCAATTTTCGACCCAGTTCAGATCGAACAATTTTTTGTAAAGGAATAAGACGAAAAACTAAATGACTAAACCGGTCGAAAAACAAAGCTAAAAGCGTGTTAAAATTATGAGTTGGATCAGCAGTTGTTTTTAGATATCCTTCATTATACAACGCATTGTTTACGTAAAAATATTTTTTTGGTTTCCCAAATCCATGATCTGAAACGATAATAAAAGTTGCATCAGGAAACTGTTCCATCATTTCTCCTATGTATCTATCTGCTTTTTGAAAACAAGAGAGAATCAATTCTTTCTTATTCCATAATAAATGTTGAGCATCATCTGTTCCACGAAACACAAGCATCGTGAAATCCCAATCATCCATTTTCATCAGATTCATCGTAACCTGAGCATGTGAGCTAGTAATCTTATTGATTTGATCAGCAAGTTTTTCAGGAGCATATTTCGCAGTGAGATTTTTAGGGATGTCATCAACAGCGACCTGTTCTAAAGCATAATATCCTATTTTATCTGGGACTAATGCTTTTTTCAATTCTTTTGGATACGTGTAATTTGAATTAGGCGACGGTGTGAGTAATCCAGTGATCATCACTCCATTGATTTTTTCAGGGGGAAACGTACCAGGTACATTAACGATAATACTTTTTTTTGCTTCATCTGTAAGCATTTTCCAAATTGCTGGTGCCTTTCTATCTCGAGAATTTACAATATTTTTAGTACATGTATCAGTTCGAAAAAAATCATAAATACCATGTTTCCCTGGTTGAACCCCAGTCACCATTGACACCCAGGCTGGAGCACTATAATATGGAGTAGTGGATCGAAGTTTTCCATAAACTCCTTCTTTCATCATTTTTTCAAGGGAGGGTAATGCTCCTTGTTTTACCCAAGGGATTATTAAATCAAGTGTTCCACCATCTAAGCCAATGAGAACAACTTTTTTATTAGATGTCATCGATGTTTCACCACTTTGGTAGGGGAAGTATGATAAGATAATATAAAGTCTTTATTTTTGGCAAGAGAGAAAAATCAAAAATAGCTGATTCTCTTTTAGTGATAAAAATGTCAATGTAAGTGATATTTTTTTTATACATCATCGGTTTCACCTTATTTAAATAAAAAAAGTAATTGATTTAATTTGGCAGGTAAAAATATTAATAAGGTATAACGAGTTATTTATTATAACTTTTATTAAAAAAGGGGATTCATTTGTACAGTAAAAACAACAGGGCCTTCGAAAAAATCATTAAGATCTGTTTTATATCTTTTCTAACCTTTTCTCTTCTTTCTACACCATTAAGCTCCATTTCTGTTAAGAATACCGAATTTGAAGATTTAGATACAACAATAATTAATCAAAAAAATGTATCTTCAAAAAAAAACGGATTAGACCAAAAATTCATCTATAATCTAACATATGCATTAAGCCAGATTGTTTTTACAGAGTATGATCATGAAAATGAGATTCCAAAAGGAAGATTCTTTGGATCAAAAGGAGAGCGAAAAGCTGCGGAATTACTCGCGGAAAATATGACAAAGATTGGTTTATACGTCACTAAGGAAAAATTAGAACCTATCAAAAGTCTTTCTGAGTATCCATTAACCCGATTATTAGAAGTAAAAGATTATAAGATTTCTGTTAATGGTAAAGAAATTGAATGTTTCATTGCTCCATCATGGGAACATCCACAAGCAAAAGAGCAAGATCTCACCAAGGAAATAGAAGAGAATCAACTACAAATTAAGCGATTGCCTTCTCATCCTTTAATTTATAATCCTAAGCTAGCTCAAGAAAGTGAAGATTTCGTTTTCATCACCCAAGATCAATGGAATGATCCCAACGTGAAATTGCCCAGGATAGACTGGTTAAAACCATTCCTTCACCCCTTAAAATTTTATATGCTGTTTCACGTCACAAGCTTATACAAAATCAGAGATGAAACGAGGTTTTTTGCAAAACACTATCCAAACTGTAAAGGATACATCCTTTATGATTTCAATGATCATTGTTACGATATGATCTTTTTTGATTCCCCTTATAAAAATTATCTTCCAACTCTTTTCATCAATGGATCACTTGGAAAAAAAATATGGGAAAATCCAGATGATTACACTATGGATCTCTATCTCGATCAGTTTTATAATGAGTCAGTTGAAAGTTATAATGTAATCGGTCAGATCAATGGAACAGATACTACAAAAACAATTATCCTTTCATCATTATATGATTGCTGGTGGAATCAAGGAACGGCTGATTCAGCTATCGGCATGGGTATTGTCATTGCTGTTGCAAAATATTTTAAAGAATACAATATACAACCAAAATATACCTTGAAATTTATTGCTTTTTCTGGAGAAGAATGTGATTTACGAGGTGCAAAATACTATGAAGCAGTTCATAAAGATGAAGATGTTATTTGCATTATTGACCTTAATCAAGTAGGATTCACTCAGGAATTTCCACCTTTGACATTTGATATTGTTTCAAATAAAATACAATTTTTAAATGATTTGTATTCCATAGCAATAGAAAGCAATTATTATGAAAGAACAGGCAATGAAACGAAAGTAAGCAAAGTATACATGAATAGTATTCCTAGTAATCCTGTTCCATTCAGTGTAAACCGGCCAAGATGTAAATGTGTATCATTTTTCAAGGATGGAGGATGGATTTTACATCACAGAAATGGACATAACTATACCAAAGGAGATGTGATGAAATATTACAATTTCACGGATGTTCAGGTCACTAGTGAACTCGTACTAAATATAACAAAATTTGTTGCATTAGATGAATCATTTTTTGAACAAAACAACGAATGTAAATTCATGAATTCTTTTGATGTTATTCGTTATCTTACATCTCTAATGAAAATTGGACCGAGAAACGCTAAGTAATCATTTGTTTTGCCTACAGAGTTTTCGTTTAAGAGATATTGCCCTTTTTGTCTTATTACTATATAATAAAAATCATTTGGTTGCACATCTTTATCTTCTACATGAGTTACTGCAACATGAGACTGTGGCTGGTCATGGGCAATTATTTTACACCAAGGTTTTCCCTTCTCTGAATCTTTTTTAATAACCCAAATATCCTCTATTGGATAATCTAATTCATCAGGTGAATATGCATGAGGTGCCATTTCCTTTCCAGCTGAATCAGTTCCAGGGAAGGTTGACATCGCTGAGATAGTTATGTTTAAAGGTAATGTGCAATTAATCCATTGACCAAACCCATGTTGTTTATCAAAGGTAGCCTGGGCTCTCATTTTCAAAAGTTGTGTTCCATACGTAAATCCATTAGCAATTGAATCCCACAGTTCAGATCGAGTGTTATGAACTGCATATATTCCAATAATTCCTGCAGGGTTTGGATGACTTCGAGAAATCCGAGATTTCATCGAAGCACTCGCTGGTCGATCAGTTGCATGATTATCACTACTTGCAATCATCACAAATGGTCTTTTAACGTTAAGTTCACTCCATTCCCACAACGCATTTTCAACCCAGTACGTTGGTTCATCCAAACAATTACCTGGACTATACCTCCATGTAAGTGGAATACCTGAATACTTTCCAATTGATTGCCCCCATTTACTATAGACTTCTGCACCAGTTAGTACAGTTGATTCTGAATTCGCAATCACCTTTTGTGCTAAATATGTCCAGTTTACGGTGTATGCTCCCCAAAACCCAAAGGTAGCTAAGGGATGATGCGGGAACGCGATATTGAGATTTCCTTTGTCATTTTCTTGATTCATTTTGTCTAATACTTCATGCCATGTTGGACAATCCCCTCCAGAGTATTCTGGAGCGCCTTCATAGACATCTTTATAATAAAAATTGACGTGGCTAATATCCTCATGGCCGTTACTACTCCATGGTAAACCCCCTTTATACCACGGACCCGGAGAATATTCAAATCCAAGAAATGTTGAGAACGTTCCGGGTTGATTATATTCTATTGCTTTTTGTTTTATAATATCCCATTCGTTATAATCTGTTAGTTTATAGCGAAGATATTGTATCAGGCTTCTGGTAAACATCCACAATGGTTGCGGAGGCGTGTGATCTAAATCATTTACTATTTCTGCATGATCAGTAAGGCAAGCAAAATCCACATAATTATCATCAATAGCATTTTGATATAGTGTATCAACTGGGTTATAACCATCAGATAACTCACTGTGAAAATGGATATCTCCAAAATATAATCGATGTAATTTCAATTGTATTGAATCACTAGCAGTTCCATTTGAATATTCAGCATACACACTTAGTTTAACATATTGCTGTTGAAGTGGTGTTGGCTCCGGATCAAAAATCACAGGGTTATCTTGATAAAAGCTGTAATGATTTGAATTATTTTCTATCGTCCAATACGTGTTTATTGGATCGCCTTTTATGGTACAATTTATGATATCTCCTTCATAAATACTTGTATGATCAGGAGTGTTTATTTTTACAAACCCAGGTAATATTGATTTGTTTTCAGCTTGGGAAAATGCATTAAATGATACATTATTAGAAGTTAATAAAAAGGAAATAAAAAGAAAAGCGCAAATCAACCTTTTTTGCTGAATATTTAACCCTCCGAAGAATATCTAAAAAAACTAACATTATACTTATTTAAATAATTTTGCGTTTATGAAATTAATTTTTCATTCTTTCTACAAAAGAATGAGTTTCAATGATTCATAAACAATCAACCATAGACATCTTTTCCGTAAAAGCAAGTATTTAGTAAATGTACTCTTCACATCCTTACCAATTACTATTTTTTTATGGGATAAATACTAAGAAACCTAATATGATTCCGTATCCAGTGTCTGTTTCATTTATCCCTTCATCACAGCTTACCGTCATCGAAGCTGTGAATCGCCCGAATCCAAAAAGGGTAGTAGCTAAATAACCGCTTACTTGTTCCCCTGGTTCAAGTACCGAATTATCAAAGGGTCCCCAGTCTATTCCTCTGTCATTATATACAATTAGTCCATCCATTTGTAAATTTGTAAGAGTCACATTGTGTGCAGGTGCGTTTCCTATATTTTTTATGTAAATTTGCGGTCGATCATTCATGGTAAAATAAATTGAACTTCCGAGATATATTTTAAATGCTGGTGCTGGTTCAGTTTCAATAGATTCTGCAGTCAACAATGGTGTAAAAACAAAACTTAGCATCAAACCAATTAATATAACAGCTATTTTTTTCATATTCTTCCTCCTTAAAATTAAATATATTAGTGTTATATAAATACCTTTTGTAAAAAATTTTTTCAAAATTTGGTTTTAAATTTTATTAATAAACGAAATAATAGATTTAAAAAAACATTATTCATAATTTTATTTCAAATTATATTGCATTTTCCATAAATCAAAGACTTATAATTTTTTATAAAAAAAATGAATTGAAAGATGAATAGATGGGTGAAAAGGTTTTTAATGCATTTCTAAGTTATTCTGTGAGAAAAAAACACAAGTAAAAAAATGGTATTTATCCCAAATCAAAGAGGTTATCTTATATGGATTTAAAGAAAAAGGTCGTTCTTGTGTCTGGTGCAACCGGGGGAATGGGTGAAGAACTTGTTAAATTACTTGCTCAAGAAAAATGTAAACTTGCACTTTTTGCCCGACGTGAAAACAAGCTTAAAAAGTTAAAAGAAAATTTAGAAACAAAAGAAAATCAAATCACATATAAAACATGTGATGTTCAACAAAAAGACCAGGTTGAAGCAGCAGTAGACTATACCTTAGAAACATACGGGAGAATTGATTTAGCGATTTTAACTGCTGGAATATTAGTTCCCAATCCCATTCAAACTTTCGATAGCAGTATCATTAAACAATCAATTGAAGTAAATTTTATGGGAGTTGTATATTTCGTTGAACAACTCTTAAAAGTAATGAAAAAACAAAAGCATGGAACGATTGCAGCAGTGTCTACCCTTCCAGATCATCGGGGAGTTCCAGGCTGGGGAGCGTATGGAGCTAGTAAAGCTGCAATAAGTTGGTTAATGGAAAGTCTTCGAGCGGAAGCAAAGAAAGAATACAATATTAATATGATAACCATCAAACCAGGATCTGTAGAAACACCAATGATAGAAGAGTATCATCGACCAGGTTCAATTACTTCAGATAAAGCTGCAAAAATAATGTTAGATGGAATAAAAAAGGAAAAACGGGTGATTCAATTTCCTTTAGCACAAGTTCTCTCTATTCGATTACAAGATTTATTTCCACCACTCGCCTACGATTTATTGCCCATTGAACAAGCAAAAGGAGCAGGTTATCCAAAAGTAGAAGAAGAATAAACAATTGTTAATCGTGATGATAATGAATCCACTTTTAAATCCATATATCACTTTTTCTCTACTGAAAAAATTAATTGTGGACCCTGACCGGATTAAAAAAAAATCAGTAGAGCAAATCAACCAATACAAAAACAAAGCATTTCGAAAAATGGTATCATATGCGTATACCGTTCCTGTTTATCATAAGAAATACAAAAAAGCAGGTGTACATCCAAACGACATCAAAACAATAGAGGATATCAAGAAACTCCCTTTTATTTCAAAAGAAGAAATCAAACAAAATTTCGGGGAACAAATTCTCCCAATTAACTATAACAAAGATAACGCTTACGCCTATTGTACTGGTGGAACCACCGGTAAACCACTATGTTTGTACACTGATTTTTACACCATCGCTTCAGCAGCAATTATACCATTACGAGAATTACGATTATTGAATATTCCAGTGAAAGACCTTCGCTTCGTTCACATTGGAAATTTTAATCCAAACCGTATTGATTTAATTGCAAAACAACTCTTTGAAAAAAATCTTGGATTTCTTCATGTCACAAAAAACCAACTAAACATTGATGTGAGCATGCCACAAAAAGAAATCATGAAAAAAATGAATCATTACAAACCTGACATAATTATGACATACCCAGCAACCTTCCAACGTCTCGCCTATCTAAAAAGAAATGGATACGGTGAAAATATTAAACCAAAACTCTGTTGGACTGGTGGTGCGATGCTTGATGAATATACCCGCAAATCTGTCCAAGACGCGTTTGATTGCCCATTATTAAATATTTATCCTTCAGTTGAAGCAGGAGCAGACATCGGATACGAATGTTATCATGGAACCTGGCATGTACATGACGATTTCTTTCATCTCGAAGCAATAGATGAAAACCAAAACCTTGTCGAAAACGGAAAACGAGGACATATCGTCCTCACTCGTCTCTGGGGAAAAGGAACACCAATTATTAGATACACAGGAATGGATGACTGGGTAAATCTCACTGATCCAATTACTGATTCCTGCGGAATAACCACGACTACTATCAAAGGAGGAGTAGAAGGCCGAAAAAGAGCGAATATTGTCCTTCCAAATGGAAACGTTTTTCCACCTGGCGCGTTTTGTTTTATCACCCCCGTTTTAACAAAACTACAAACTTTTAAAGTAAAACAATATCAAATCATTCAACAAGATCTCCATCACATTGATATCCTCCTCGTCATCGATGAAGAACAACGACACATAGGAGCTTCAGTTGACAGAATTAAAAATGAAATTAAAAAAATCTATGAACAGAAAGTTGGAGATGATGTGGAAATAACTGTAAAAGAAGTTGAAGAGATTCCCCATGATAAAAACGCGTCAAAACCACCACCTATTGTTGTATCAAATGTACACGATAGCTTACAATAATTGGCTAAAAACCAGTTCAATATTATAGGTCATTTTTGGTATGCATCATGTTTAAAAACTTCCAACTAAAAAAACTTACAAAATTCATTCCAGTCATTGGCATAATCCTATTTTTATATATCTTATTTAACATTGGATTTGGAAAAATCATTCATGCTTTCTCATTAATACCTTGGCATTATTACATTTTAGCATTACTTGTTTTTATTCCAAAACTTCTTCTTGCCGGATTAAAATGGCAGTATATAAACAAAAAACAAGACATTTATATCTCATATTTTACTGTTATACGATTGTATTTGCTTGGATTATTTTATGGTAGTGTTACCCCAGGGGCAATCGGGATGCACATTCGCGTTTATTATTTACGAAAAAAAGCAAACGTATCCTTTGAAAAATGCATTGCGAACTCATTAATAGAAGGAACATTAGCTATTCTTGCCGGATTATTCCTTTCAATCTTTGGATCATTACTCATCCTGAACTCTTATCCGGGAGTGTTACCATTAATCATTGGTTTTTTCATTATGTATGTACTCGCGTTTACCTTTTTTATGGAACATAAAAGAGGGGAGGGATTTTTTACGTTTATCATACGGCCGTTTCTTCCTCATGCGACCAAAGAAAACCTAGAATACATTATTTCTCGACTGTATAAAGACATACCTCGTTTACGCGATTTACTTTTTCCATTTACTAGTGAACTCATCATTTGGTTAATTGCAGCAACCCAAGTCTATGTTCTTTCCTTAGCTTTTTCCATTCCAATTCCATATGTAGAATTCATTTTACTTAGTATTGTATCTGTAATCATTTCAAACATTATCCCTTTATCAATTGGAGGACTTGGAGTAAGAGAAGGAACGTTTGTTGTTTTATTATCAACCTATGGAGTATCATTCGAAGTCGCGTTTGTTTTATCATTAGCTGGATTTCTTGTAAAAAATCTTATACCGGGATTATTTGGATTAATTATATCTTTATTTGAAAAAGAGTCTCCAGTTGAAGCTATACAATCCTCAGTTTAAAAAAACAATTGAAAAAAGAATTAGATTCCTATGAATAAAAAACAATTACGAACAAAAATTCAGAATCAAAGAAAACAAAAATCCAAGCAATTCATTTTAACAAACAGTGAACAAATCAGAAAACAATTGATGAAACAGTCATTATTTCAACATACATCTAAGATTCTCTTTTATGTTTCATATAACGGTGAAGTTCACACCCATGATCTAATCAAAAAATCATTTTCATTAAACAAAACAATTTACGTTCCAATTTCAAATCCCCAGACTCATACGTTATATATCTCAAAACTAAATCAATTTACTGATCTTTCACCTGGTACTTATGGTATTTTAGAACCAAAAAAAGACACCATCAATACAGTACCATTAAACCAAATTGAATTAATCATTGTTCCAGGGGTCGCATTCGATGAACATGGCCATCGAATCGGCCAAGGAGGAGGATATTATGATTGGTTACTCTCAAAAACACGTGTACCAACAATTGCTCTCGCCTTTGAATTTCAAATACATGCCACCATTCCAATTGAACCTCACGACCAACGCATTGATTACATCATCACTGAAAAACGAGTGATATCATGTTTTTAATAAAACACCTATTTTCTGATATTAAGTAACTAATTCTTTTAATCTATTCGTGTCAATCCCCTTACGAATCTCCATAGCAACACGTTCACCATAACTAATAGAATCACCATACAAATACCCAGAATGCGGTGTGAAACGAGTTAAGGGACTCCCAGGAATCCGCATAGATACATCAAACACGACCATTTCTTCTTTTCCTCGATCCGCTGCAACCGCACCTTGTAATGCAAACGGGCCAATAATACCTGGAGGTACTTCTTTTTGTGTAGTGCTCACAAATTTCTCTCCAAGCATAAAGATTTTTTCAATGATTGATTCTTTCGTTGTCGCTGCAATATGACCGGTTTCAATCATTTTTGGTTTCAAATACTTCAATACTTCAAGTTGCTCATTAGCAGGTAATCGTAACAATCCATCTAAATTCGTTTGCCGACGAGTATCCGTTCCCATGATCTCCAGTTCATCATCGATAACACTATAAAAATAATTGAAATTCACCTGAGCACCAACTACATATTCTTCAATAACTGCATTATCTAAAGCACTCTGAGTAATCAGTTTCTTATCTAATAATTCTTTAGATTTTTTCTGATAATCTTTAAAAGTGGAAGCGTAAAAAAAAGCTCGTTCATACCCCCGAATTGCTTCATTAACCTTCACAATAACTAACCGGTCAATGTCTTCAGGTTTTTCATAAATCTTCGGATATCTAATTCCTGCTTTTTTCAATAAGTAATACTGGTTTTTTGGAACATCTCGCTCTTCAAGTTTCACCATTCCTCTCGATCCATAAATAGGTACATGAAAATTTTTTTCGATGTCTTCAAAATCAAAATAAACCCAGAAATACCGACTATGTACAAAAATTGTGTTTTTATCCCGTAATGTTTCCTGTACATCAGGACGAGTGACATCCGCGAATTTATCTAAAACAATAGTTTCATCAATACAGCCACGTCCATCTTTTCGAGTCTTGTAATATTTCGTATACGTTTTTTCCCTCCCTTTTTGACAAACAGCAAGTGTTTTGAATCCATGTTTTTTTGCACCACGACTCACATCAAGTCCGGAATGCCCACCAAGAACACCAATGGTAATGTCTTCTGTATTATATGATTTTAAAATATTTTGAATTGTTTTTCGTTCTAACATATATCATCATCCATAACACATTTTTTATTTGAATCTAGGGCGTTTTGAAAGAAACATTGGTAATGGTAATGGTTCAGTTGGAAATCCCCTTCCGAACGAATCAATAATTTGAGCAAGTTCCTCCACCGTATACACTCTTGAATTATCACCAACTTCAGCAGATCGAAACCGAGGTTTAAACCGACCAGCTGTTTTCTCTTTTTCACCTATTACAATAGTGATTGGAATCCATTCCTTTTCTGCATCACGGACGCGGCGACTCACACTTTCATCACGATCATCGATATCTGCTCTAATTAAATCCAAATCAGTATGATCCTGTAATGCTTTCACATACAGTTCACAATCACGGACAAATTCATCACTAATTGGAATAAATCTGATTTGAGTTGGAGAAAGCCAAAGCGGAAGCATTGCTTTTTCTCCCTTACTCATTCGTATCGCTTCTTTTTCCAACAAGGCATACATAACTCGTTCAATTGCCCCTGATGGACTGCAATGAAGGATTAACGGATGGCGCTGCGCTCCATGCTGATCTGTGAATTGAATATCGTATCGTTCTCCATTTTCGATATCAATTTGATCTGTGCTTAACGCTGATGCTTTATCGGATTTATCCACGAAATTGAATTCAAATTTTAATACAAAATAAAAAATCCGTTCATCCCAGAGTTCAACTAGAATTGGTTTTCCAATTATTTTTACTAAATTAACAATGAAATCCTTATTTTCCTGGTAAAATTCTTTCGTTGTTCGTAACGCCATTTCAATATCATTTGTCGTAATCCCAATGTCTTGAAGAACACTTAAACTTAGATCGAAACGAGTTTTAAATTCATCCATTGCCATGTCCATATCTGAAACCATGGCATGGACATCAGGCATGGTAAATGCACGTAAGCGGCGTAAACCAGTAAGCTCACCAGATTGCTCTCTTCGAAATGAATACTTGGTCATTTCATAAAGTTTCAATGGTAAATTCTTGTAACTAATAGTTGCATCATGAGCCATGAGGAATTGACCAAAACAAGCTGCAAATCTGAGGAAAAAATTTCGTTTATCACTTTCAATTTGATATTGCCGAGCAGGAAATCGTTGTAAATATTTGGAAAGTGTTGGATGTTCCATATCATACATAATTGGTGTTTCAACTTCGAGTCCACCATAATCAACGACTCTTCGCGTCACGTATTGTTCAAGTAATTTTTTTATGAAACGACCTTTTGGATAATAGCGCATGTTTCCTGCATCTGAAGCAGGTTCATAATCAGCTAGTTGCAATTTTTTCATCAAATTCACATGAGCTGGTTCTTGTTTCACTTCCCGTGATTTTTCTTTTTCATATACAGAAAATTTCCGTAAATTGTCATGATCTGAAAAATCAAAATCATCAATAGAGTGAAGCGAGCCATCCTCTGTTAAAATATGCCAATACGAACTTAATTTCCTTTCCTTTTTTAATGATTCTGATTCGTCATCTTTTTCTTCCGTTGGAATAATCGATTTTGATAATTCAGAGAGTGGATGACCTTTACATGAAATTTTAAATGCTTTGTACCATCCAAAAGGCGATCGTTTTACATTAAAATCTTGTTGTTTTAATTCAAATTCCAATTCAATAAGAATATTTTGTGCTTGTTTAGGACTTGCAAGATCTGAAGAAAGATGAGCATAAGGATAAATCATGATATTTTTGACTTTCAGTTGTTCAGCTGTTTGTTTAATTTGATCGATCGCATTTTTTACTGTCCGAGCGGAAGATTTTGCATCAATTTTTTCAACTGCAGTAAACACAGTCAAGGCTTCATCGAATCGATCTGTTTTTTTATGGATTTCCTCAGGATTTTTAATTGCTTTGTTTTTTACTTCATATTCAATGTAGTCACTATGTATAAGTAGGAGTTTCATGAAATCAATTCCTTTCAGAGGTCTAAATTAGATTCTTATTTTTAAAGATAGTGATTAAAAGGTATGACAA
>CAZOPW010000022.1:0-29285 GCA_964581795.1 uncultured Thermoplasmatales archaeon
AGTTAAACATTTTTATTATCTTATTTGCAAATACTGGGGAAAGTAAGGTAGTAAGTGGAATTAAGATCCAAATCCTTCCCTTTAAAATATTATAATCAGCGATAAGTTTATCCCATGAATTGCCAAACGCATAATGGCCTGCTAGAAATTCAAAACAAATCGTAAGGATTAACCAAATAACGCCCATAATAAAAGCTTGTTCAGATGAAAGGTGTATATTGCTAAATCGTAATACAAGATATGTAACAATAAAAAAAATAGTCATTAATGTTAATGTACTTAATTGATGAGCTCTAAGTTCATTGAGAAATGACGAAAATATTCCTTCTCGAACAATTGCATTAATGATAGCTAAAACCATAAAAAGAAACCATGTTCCAATTGTGATTACAATAAATTTTGGTTCCATGAAAACTGCATATAATGAATTGCTATAAAACTTTTTAATTTTATGAAGCTATTCGATATGCTTTGTTAAATAATGCATCATTGATAGCGTTGAATGCTTTCCGTTCAGATCTCGTAGCAAGAAGCTCAGAATCAAGTTCATTTGAAAATAATATGACCGCGATATCATCTTTTGGAATGATCGTTACAAGGTCATGCACACCCACATATCCACCACTGTGTCCGTATTCATCCTTTCCTATTAATCTATTGGTAAGTGTCCATCCCAATCCATAGTTATATTTTTCTTTTGGTGAAAAATGAGCAGTATGCATGAGATCAACTGTTGATTCCTCTAAAATCCTTACTTCATCCCAAACACCTCCGTTCATATGAGCAATAATGAAATGAGAATATTCTTCAACCGTAGTTCTTAAAGTAATTGAAGGATGAAGAACATGTATCCCATAATGTGGATGTCTAAAATAATGATTCTCCTTGTATTCATACGGTACAGCGATATCCTCTATATTATGATCACTAAGTCTAAAACCTGAAGTATGCATTTGAAGTGGTTGGAAAATGTGTTCTTTACAGTATTCATTAAAATTCTGACCTGATAGTATTTCCACAAGGTATGCTATGATTGAAAAGCCAATATTAGCATAGTAATATACTTCTCCTGGTTTAGCAGTGGACCATGTAGAAGAACTATAGGCACTCCCCCCTGGAACAAGATATTCCTGAAGCCAGGGATATGGAAATCCTTCTACATCAGGATCCCCAGGCAAATATGATAAACAAAGCCAATATAAATTATCATATGCCAAACTTGATCGATGTGAAAGAATCATTTTTATGGTAATAGGGATGTTTGGATGATTTGGATTTCTTAATTCAAAAGGCAAGTATTCGTTGACATCGTCATCCAAATCAAATAAACCTTGGTCATATAATTGCATCAACGCAGTGGCAGTTACTGTTTTTGAAACAGATGCCTGCAAATAAAGAGTATCTGTAGTTGCTTGTTTCTGATTTTCAAGATCATAATATCCATATGCTTTCGACCAAGCGATTTCGTCATCATGAATAATTGCTGCTGCTATAGATGGTTTATGACCAATTCTCATTAAGATTTTTATATACGTATCAAAAATAAAATCAGATAATGACTGATTTACATCATCATTTGTTAGTTTTTGTATCTCGATAGATGATGCATGAATTACAGAGAAATTTATTCCAATAAATAAAAAAATGATTAAACTTGCTAATAGTTGTTTTTTCATCATGGCTTACCCCAAATGCCGTTATATTGTTATATTCTTCAGATTATATAAAATTAATTGGTTTCTATTGACATTTGAAAACCAAAATAGTGTATCTCTGAAAAAATATTATTAAATTTAAAAAAATAAAAAAAAATGAAAAAAGATTTTTTGGTAAAATGGTTAAAATCAACTATTTTACTAAAATCTCTTTGGTTTGTGTTTTTGAAAACATTCTCTACAGTATACTGGACGACTACCATCTGGTTTGAAAGGGACTTCTGTTTCTTTACCACAATCGTCACACGTTACCTTGTGCATTTCACGAGGTCCTCTATTAAAATTGCCTCGTCCTCTATTGTTTTGATACATTCTATTTACCTTTTAGGCTTTTTTATGGTTTCATGCTATCAAGCTCTAGTATAAAAGAGTATGCTACAGAATCTTTAAAAATAACAACTTATTCAACGTATATGCCATAATATCGAAATTTTTTACATTATTTCTTAAGTTAAGAAAAAAACCATATCTGTTCATATTATTTTTTTAACGTCATTTCGACACGATGAATTTATATAAATTGTGTTATATTATACTGGTTGAATACGTATGTCCTCTCGAGAAAACTTCAAATCATTCATACCGGCAAAAACAGACTTACCAGAACTAACCATAAAAGCAATTCTTGTTGGAGCATTACTCTCAATAATCCTTGGTTCTGCGAATGCTTATTTTGGATTATACGCAGGTATGACTGTTTCAGCAGCAATCCCTGGAGCTGTAATGGCATTTGCTTTGCTTAGGCCATTAAAAGGAACCATCCTTGAAATTAATATTGGTATGATGGGAGCTGCAGCAGGAACTGCATTAGCTGCAGGAGTGATTTTTACAATTCCAGCAATGGTTCTCCTTGGGACATGGACTGAGATTCAATATTTGGAAACAACCATTGTTGCTGCATTAGGGGGTATCCTTGGAGTATTATGGATGGTTTCTTTACGAAGAGCTCTCATCATAAAAACTGATTTACCTTTCCCAGAGGGCGTTGCTGTCGCTGCAGTATTGACCACAACCGTTGGTGACGGTTCAGAAAAATCTAGTTCTGAAAAAAGCGGAATTTGGTTACTTTTTGGAGGAATTCTCGGAGCCTTATTAAAATTCGGTCAAGTTGGCATGCAAGCAATTAATGGAAAAATGCAAGGTATCATCAATATAGGAAAATTCAACATCGGCGGAGGAGAAAACAGTGGATTTCTTTATGGAGGACTTGCAACTTCCCCTGCACTTCTCGGTGTTGGATGGATTATTGGTCCGAAAATCGCATCCTTTGTTTTTGTTGGTGGATTGTTAGGATGGGCAATTCTAGCTCCGTTAATCGCATTAGCTATAGGAATTCCTACTCCAATGACCGCTGCTGAAATATCAGATGCAATGGTGATGGGAGCTGGTAATTTAGAGGTCGGCCGATTCATTTGGGGTTTTTATCAAATATGGGGTAATTACATTCGATATATCGGTGTTGGTGCCATGGTTGTTGGAGGACTATGGACTATTTTTACGTTACGACATAACCTTGCAGACGGAATTAGAGAAGCAATCATTGGAATTAAAAGTAGTGGAGAAGCAAATACAAAAAAACGAACTGATCAAGACCTTAATTTCAAATGGGTATTTCTCACAATAGGTGCATTAACTATTCCTGTTTTCCTTTTATATGCTTGGATTTCCAATGAATGGGTGATATCCGGAATAATGGCAGTTTTTGCCATTCTTTTTGCGTTCATTGCAAGTGCCATAGCTGGATACATGGCAGGACTTGTAGGATCAAGTAACAATCCAACCTCAGGAGTAACTGTTTCGATTTTATTGATTACATCTATCATCCTATTAGGATTTGGCTTATCTGGAGATGTTGGTGCCTATGGTGTCGCTCTGCTTATTGCCGCTGTTATTGCGTGTTGTGCAGCTATTTCAGGAGATGTTCTTCAATCAATGACTGCTGGACAAATGATAGGGGCAACTCCAGCCAAGCAGCAAATCGCTGAATTAATTGGAATTCTTGCCGCTGCTCCAGTTTTAGCGCTCGTTGTTTCAGCATTGGACAAAGCATACACCATTGGTAGTCCGAACCTCCCTGCACCACAAGCATTTTTGATGAGTGGTATTGTACGTGGAGTCCTGGGTGGAGAAATGGTCTGGCCATTTGTATTAGCGGGAGTAATCTTAGCATTTGTACTCATTTTAATTGATTTACCAGTACTTCCTGTTGCCATTGGTATTTATTTACCATTCACACTTGCAACTCCTATTTTCTGCGGTGGAATCATTCGACATCTTACGAATTCACAGATTGAAAAGAAATTTGGATCTGATGATGCAGAAAAAGCAACTGAATGGGAACTTGCGATTAAACAAACGGAAGTAAAACCAAAAGAAAAAGTAGTAAGAACCGGTCTTTTGTTTACTGCAGGTCTAATTGCTGGTGAAGCTTTAACTGGTGTTATCGTAGCATTTATTATTATCTCCGGATTAAATATTACTGTGTTTAAGTATCCTCCCGTGTTACCCGGGTTATTGTTATGGTTATTTATTGCACTTCTAGTGTTTTACATTCCATTACGAGAGATTTATGCGAAAAAAAAGGAATAACGAGTTAAATCATTTAGTACAAAGTGTAACCCTTCTATTCCTGATTTAGTATCATTTTGACTTCATTAACTGGCAACTGGGTTTTCTGAGAAATAACATCAACTGAATCATCTGATTGAGCTAATCGTTTAACGACATGATTCATTGGCTCTGCGATTTCAATGATGAAATTATCCGGATCAAAAATTCGAATTGTTTTTTGACCCCAGCTTTCTTCCTTTATTCCATGAATTATATCTATGTTTTTATCATTTTGAATAACAGACCATATTTTTTCTATCTGACTGGTTTCAAAATATAATTCAGTACTTTTTTCACTGATTTTCTCCGAGTTTTCCTTTCCAAAAATTATTTGATGCGCTCGTTTTTTCTGCCAAATCGAAAAACCGTTTTTAAAAACAATGTTTTCTCCAAAATCGTGTTTAATTTCAAGGTTAAATAGTGTTTGATAAAACGTTTTTGAAATATGGATATTATCAACGAAAAGAACAGTCATTGAAAATGTTGTGTCTTTCATTTGATCCAATAATCTCTTAAGATTTCTTATATGTTCTGTTTAGATAACGCTAACCATTAAACACAAGGAGTACATTATTGGCTTCCAATGGACGCGATAATGAAGGCAAATGATATTTCAAAATCATTTGGAAGTGAGATTTTATTTGAAAACTCCTCCTTTGATATTTATTCCTCAGATTGCATTGGGATTCTTGGCCCAAATGGGTGTGGAAAAACCACATTATTTAAAGTATTGTTGGGATGGATTGAACCTAGTTTCGGTCATATTAATCGAAAAAAAGATCTTTCTATGCGATATCTTGACCAGGTTGGTATATCTCAGCAGGATTCAACCGTATATGATTTTTTTCTAAGAACCACTCAGTCATCATCTATTCAGCAAGAAATCAGCCTTTTGGAAGAAAAACTTGCAGATCCATCTATCTATAGTTCTCCAGAGTATGAAGAGGTCATTGATCGATTGCAAAAATTGAAAAGTTCTGCAAATAAATTTACTAGTGAAAACAGATGGAAAGCAGCACAAGAAATATTAGAAAAATTATATATCACTGATTTGTCTAAAGAGACAAAAACAAGTGTTTTATCTGGGGGGGAACGTCAAAAAATCGCTCTTGCTAGTATTTTTGCTCAATCTAAAGAATGTGATATTTTATTTTTAGATGAACCAACGAATCATTTGGATATTCCAACGATTGAATGGCTTGAAGAACAAATCGCAGATTTTCCAAATACAGTATTACTCATTTCCCATGATCGATATCTACTCGATGATTTAGTTGATCGCGTGTTTGAATTTGAAGGAAATGAAATCGTCACCTATGATTCAACATTTGAAGAATATGAAGAACAAAAAAAGATGCGACAACACATTAAACATAAAGCGATGAAAAAAAGGAGAGCGGAACTAAGAAGACAAAAAAAAGTTATAGAGAAATTGAGTCGTCGTAACAGGTTTGACCGTCAAATCGCTAGTAAAGTGAAACGGTTAGAAAAAGAACAAGACTTGGAAGATGAAATTTTGAAATCATTTTTTCTTAAGTTTCATTTTAAATCAGTGTTTAAATCAGGAAAAAATGTTGTTGATGGAAGAAATTTATCAAAAAAATTTGATGGTAAAATTATATTGAATGATGAGCATTTTGAGATCTTTGCAGGTCAAAAAATTGGTCTTATCGGGCCCAATGGATGTGGAAAAACTACATTTTTAAAAATACTTTCTGGAGAGATTAAACCAGATGCAGGATCAATTCATATGAGTTCTGGAGTGAAATGGGGTTATTTTGATCAAGGACATCTTTCATTAAAACATGAGAATACACTTCTTGAGGAGGTACGGCGTAATCAACAACATATTTCTGAAAATGATGCGAAAGCGTTACTTGGACAATTTGATTTTAAAGGAGATATGATTTTTAATAAAGTAGGCAATCTCTCCGGTGGTGAACGTGCTCGATTAGCTATTCTCCGCTTGCTTACTAAGCCTTATAATTTTTTGATGCTTGATGAACCAACTAATCATATGGATATGGAATCAAAAAATGCAATTGAAAAGGCATTGAATTCGTATTCTGGAACAGTTCTTCTAGTATCTCATGATCGTCGGTTTCTTGACCGAGTGACAAATACTATTTTTTTCATGGATGAGGGAAATATTTCCAAATATAAAGGAAATTATTCTAAATTTAAATTGCAACGTCAAGAGGAATTACTGCGCGAATCTGATGCTAGTCATCTTCCAAAATCCATTCCGGGTATTGAAAAATATGTTGTATGTAAATCGTTTACAAATTGGACGACAAAAACAAAACACAAAAAAGGTGACACTATCTTTATCGGAGATCATAATCGAGAAATATATCAACATGCCATTGATGGAAAATGGGTGAAACCTGCAAAATAAATAGTGAAATATAACAAATTACATAAGAAAACTCTTTTATAGAATCAAGTATCTAATTCGGTTGGCAGGGTTTATAATTGTGAATAAAAAACTCTTATCTTTTAGTGTTATGCTGTTTTTATCTTTAGTCTGTTTCAGTGGATGTAACTCAGTGCAAGATAAAAATTCTACTCTTGTTAATGGTGGCAAGTGGAGTACGTTATATACTGATGATTCTGGTTTTGATATTTATAAAGAATATGTTTTCTTGAATGATGAGGATTTTACGTTTGATGAAAGATGGTTTGAGAATTTTCAAGACTTAGACCGGGGGTATCATATTAGATATACTTCTTTGGGTTCTTACCAAGTGTCTGAAAATAGGATACAATTTAATGAAGTTGAAAGGCAATTTTGGACTGATTATTCAAATACATGGCAGGATACGGATACTAAATCTTATGAGCATAGTTTCGAAATATTTAGCTCTAATAGAATTAAAATAAATGGTAAAGAGTTCCGCACTGGGAATAATTATGAATAACAAACTCATCAAAATTACAATCATGGTTGTGCTTTTAATTGTTGGAATTAGTGGATGTAATGAGTTAAAAAATTTTGATGAGGATGCATTAATGGAAAAGCAGAATGATACCATTCAAATTAATGAAAATAATGAAGGTCAGGATAAATCTGAGAGGGAAAGTGAATATGCAAAGGGGGGAGTGGGTTAATATTACACCAGCTCCTGAGATTATTATTGATTCAGATTATAACTATGCTAATATGAGTCCAAAACTTATCATTCGAGTTGCAAATTATCACAATTATTCGATGAATATAAGAAGAGTGACAGTAGATGGAAAGTTATTACCACCTCTTCAATTAAATTCAAATTCTACATACCGTTTTATGAATTTTGATACTGAACTATTTCCAAAATGTTCAAATGATTGTCATACATTGTCAGTATCAGTTGAGAACGGAGAGACCACGACCATTTATTCTTTTGGTTATTTGGGAGAAATTAGATTTGGCCCTAATGGCAATGGTGGAACAGAGATATAGACCTGCCACTAATATGAATCATTATTTTAAAATGAATTAATAGCGGATATAATTAATGAAGCTCTGATTGTATTTTTGTATTCATCGAAGTCATTTTAGAATGAGCTTTAACATACATATTTACCTGCGAAAAAGGTACTTAAACTGTGATTTTATGCTTAGTAGTAGAAGTAATGAAAAAGTCTGGGCTGGTAGTTTTTTAAGGAGTGCATAACCATCCCATCTCAACCGCAGAAAGTGAGAAGTTCTCCCAGACTTTTCTTCTCATCTTTCTCTTCATAGTGGGATGAACGCTTTTTTTCCTTTTTTTCCAAAGAATTTTGCTTAAGTATCCGTGGAATCGATTCTCAATGTTCATAAACTACACAATTTTCTTATTTTTTCAAAGAGAAAAATGAAGATAATTCCAAAAGCTGAAATCATTTCAAGATTAAACAAAATATATGCACAAATCCCGTCTTTTGATTGTAAACATTGTCAACAATGTTCAAATCCCATTATGTGGTTTAAAGCAGAACAAATCAATATAAAAGATTATTTACAGAAACATCATCTCTCATTTCTCACTCTTTCTGAAGAAGAGTTTCGACAGTATCAGATGAAGTGCCCATATTTACACAATAATCGATGTTGTATTTATCCAGTAAGACCTATTGTATGTAGATTACAAGGTGTCATTCCTGAATTATCTTGCCCATTTAATAATAGCGTATTATTATCAAAAGAAAAATACTTTCGAATTATCAATGAATTCAATGCATTGAATAGAGAAATTGGTGGAATTTACGAATATTTTGGTACTCGCAAAGAGATAAGTAATCATTTTATTTCAGAACAAAAAAGTTAATTAAACCCGTACCTTTTTAAAGAAAACAGTAGTTTAGATGCTAATCATTTCAAATAGCGTGATCCTATGAAAACGTGTCCCTCGTGTGGTAAATATAATCCCGATGAGGCAGCTTTTTGTCAACAATGTGGAACGGAATTATCCTCATCCTCATCGAAAACAGATTTTGAGCAAAACATGGATCATTTTGGTCAGGAAGTTGAAAAAATTGGGAAAAGAATAGAAGAATCCTTTGAAAAAACGGGGAGAAACATTGAATCATGGTATGATGAAAAATTTGGTTTATTCGGGCCAGTATTATCTGCTTTAATAGCATTTGTCATTTTATTTATTATCATAAACATATTTTCATTTTTTGGAAGAAACCGTCCATGGTTACTAGATATTAGCACTCTTTTAGAGTCACTCTTACTTGTCTTTTTAATTATTTTTCTCCTATCGAGTTTTTCTCATTATCTTTCAAAAAAAGTCAAACCGTTTCGTTTTGTTTCTCCATTAATAGGAGCAATTGTATTTATAGTCTGGTTCTGGGTAGCTGTAAAAATTTTAACTATTATTGCTGTTCAATTTGATTTAGCATTAGTTCAAACGTTTTCTGATTTGTTTGAATTACTTATCTTTCCACTTGCAATTCTTATTCTTCTATTAGGTTACATTGGTGTTATTACTTCTTCTTCAAAACAATTCATCCATCATACACCAAGACAGGAACAGACTGAAAAAACTGAAAGTGTTAATCAAAAACAAACAGAAAACCAAGATGAATACAAACGACTTTACCGATCAGGAAAAGACCGGATGTTAGGAGGGGTTCTCGGTGGGCTTGCTGAATATTTGAATGTTGATCCTACTATTCTTCGTATTCTGTATGTCTTATTGTTATTTGCTTCAGTTGGATTTATTATTTTAGCTTATTTTGTTGCATGGATCCTCATCCCGAGAAATCCATATCATCAATGGTGATAAAAACAAATAATAAAAAAATTATTTGGCATATCTCATCCAGAGTTCACAGCCTTCACGACCTTTTTCTGGGATTGAATTAAATAATTTAAATGTTCCAACTACAAGATTACCACTGTGTTCAGGATATTCAATCATTGATCGTGCTCCAAGGTTTGCACTATCCCCAAGTCCATTTGGTCTTAATCCAATCTCATTTTTAATGACGGGTAACCATGATGTTCCGTCGTAACACCAGATTTCACACCCATCAGTATGAGTAGTAAAATACCTATTCTTTTTTTCTCCTTTATATACAAAAGGAATGTAAACCTGACCGTTACCCGTCCCAATCCAAAGTTTGTTATCATTGGTGACAACCATCGACCACACATATTTATT
Organism: uncultured Thermoplasmatales archaeon; assembly: GCA_964581795.1. GTDB lineage: Archaea > Thermoplasmatota > E2 > DHVEG-1 > DHVEG-1 > EX4572-165. Next base: position 9,962 of record CAZOPW010000022.1, read on the forward strand.
CATAGTATTTCCAAAACCATCATAACACGCATCATCTTCTGATATACCAGTGATTTCATCACTAATTACCGGCATCCATCGTGCCCCATTAAATTTCCAGATTTCACAGCCATGATTATGAAAAAAACTTGAGGCAACACCACAAAACAATTCATCATTATATACAACCATCCGACGAATCCCATAGTTTTCACCTTCCCCGAATCCATCCTTAAAACCTCCATCGAGACCATTTGGAAGCAATACTTTTTCCCAGTTCTTGCCATTACTTGTTCTCCAGAGTTGACAACCTGTTCCTTTTTCATCACGCAACCAAACTCTGGAGTTAAATGTACCCATGTATAATTGATCTTTATATACTTCCATGTTCCATGCATAAGTGTTGATTGCTTCTTTTGTATCCTTTGTATCATTCATGAAAGGCCGAAAGCCATGATCCACAACTTGCTCCCAATGCAGGCCATCAGCACTTCGCCAGACTTCACATCCGCCAGTATCAGAAAAATCCCAGTTCATCGTTCCAACATAAAGATAATCATTAAATGTTTCTATACTCCAAGCACCTGTATTGTCAGGATTTCCAAATCCTCCATCTGTAAATGGAGCTTTATGACCAACGACTTGTTCCCACTGTTCTCCATCTGAAGTTCGCCAGAGTTCACAACCTTTTCTAAAAGGAGAAGTTATACTTCCAATTGGAGTATTCCAAGTACCAACATATAACTGATCTTTGAACACGTGCATGACTGCTGCAGCAGCATTGAAATGTGATCCAAACCCTGCAGGTATCCCTGTGGATGATCGTTTTCCAATGACTTTGGTAAGTGATTCTGAGGTGTTATTATATTTCCAGATTTCACAACCTTGACTGACGAAAGTCATAAGATGCATTACCAGCCGAGAGGGTAGTTTTGTGAAATTTCCTAATAATTGGTAAAAATCTGGGATGAGTGTAGCTGAACTAAGGGTCAGAGAATATTCTTCACTGGTTTGTTTTTGTGGTATAAGATTGTTTTGAGTTCCTATATAAAGGTCTCCTTTAAATGTTGAAATTCCTCTTGTTGCATAATTCGAATGCTTCCCAAATCCATTATCAGTGAGCTGTTTCCATCCAAATGGAAGAGTGTAAAGCGAAGATAGTCCAATTTGTCGATTAGAAAAGCTTGGTATTTGTGGATGAAAACGAAAATCGAATTGAGTAATTTTAGAAAGAAATGTTTGTAGAGAATGTTTCATGCTTTGTTTTTTTGTGTAATCAAATAATTCATGGATTGATATTTCACCATCTCCATCATCATCAGCATATCCAGTCAATCCTTTGATGATGAAATAAGAGAATATAGTGTAAGGTAATGAAGGGTCTGAAGGATTTGTTTGAGGGAAGAAGGTGCTTGTTGATCGAAGAATGGTTCTTCCAATTTGAGATAATGAACGCATTTGCTTTGCAAAACTTGTATCAAATATAAGATTGATGTGTTTTGAATCGAAAGTGTCAAGCCAACTGTCTAGTTCTGTGTCAGTGATTTTATCGCTCATATTTGTTGTATTTGTTGAATCATAGCAATATGAAACTGTATTTGCTTCAAAAAAATTTGATAATGTTGCTTTTTCTGTCTTTCCAATGAAGTAAAAAAGGATGACATCATTTTTTGTTTCAAGTGGTTCTAACCATGTTAAAAGAGTGTTTTTGATATTGTTTTTTGTTGCATTTTCGTTTACCAATAGTTTTGTGTGCTCTTTGTTATAGTTTTTTCCGTTTAAAAGTTGATTGTAAACCTTTTGAGCTGTTTCATCTACCGTATCTCTACGTGTTGTAATTCCGTTTTGATATTCTTCTATTCCAATGATTACAGCATAAAAATTTTTTTCATTTGAATCCAAATCAAATATAGAATCATGAGTTAATTTTCCATTTTCTATTTCATTATGTGTATTAGAGTTTGCAAATGTAAAAGTGGAAAAATGAGTAAAAAGCAGGATGCTAATTAGAAAGAGTGAAAATACTTTATTCCTTTTTTTCATCTTCTATTTGCTCCCTAAAAATTTTTTATCCATAATAAATATAAAAATTTAATTTAAGTATTTTATGATTTTGTTTGCTTTTTAGCATATAGAATATTTATTTTAATAAAAAATAAGTTAAAATTCACTTAATTCTTATAAATATATTAAAATAGTATAAATTATTTTATTGGGTACATAATAATAGAAAAGAAGAGAAAGGAATAATTATCGTGATTTAATGAAAGTGCATTTTAGATTCGTCAATAACAATAAAATTTATTATATTACTTTATTAATTGTTTTTCTCCTTATAACTCTGCCATATACTAGTAGAATATTATCAATCAAAGAATATGAACATAATCAAAATAATTGCCTTCATATGGTGATAGATTGTAGGAATCATAAAAATGTATTTTCAAATTATGGTGAAATCAATTGCGGCCCGATTCCTAATCCCAATGTAGATGGTGTAGATTTAACAAACCAATTTAAACTAACGGGGTTTAATTTTGTCCGAAATCATGATTTCTCAGGACCGACTGATATAAGTATGATATTTCCAGATATGAGCAAAGACCCGTTGAATCCAGCAAATTATAATTTCGCTGTATCAGATCATTATATTTCAAAAATAATAGAAGCTAACTGCAGTGTTTTTTATCGTTTAGGTGAAAGTGCAAGTACTAACGCTTCACTTAGGAGACCACCAGAAAATGTCAGTAAATGGGCAGAAATTTGTAAACATATTGTTATGCATTATAATGATGGTTGGGCAGATGGTTTTTCATATAATATTTCATATTGGGAGATTTGGAATGAACCTGATCTCACAGGTTTCTGGAATGGAACATCAGAGCAATACTTTGAATTATACAAAGAAACAGCCGTATCTTTAAAACAATATAATCCAGATTTAAAGATTGGTGGGCCATGTACTTCCTCGATATCCAATAAGAATTTCACAACTGGATTTCTCACATATGTTAAAGAGGAGAATATTCCTTTAGATTTTTTTTCATGGCATATGTATGCAAATACCCCATTTCAACTGTATAATGGAAGTAAATACGTTCGAGATTTGTTAGATTCATTTGAATTATATACTGTAGAAAACATTAACACTGAATGGAATTATAATATTCTTTCACCACAGCGTGATAAAGATAATGCGAAAAACGCTGCGTTTACCGCTTATTGTCTTTCAGCATTTCAAAAAGCAGGAATAGATAAAGCATTTAGATATCGAGCGACTCAAGATAACAATCCTTTAAGTCGTTTTATCGGCTTTGATCTCAGTTTGTTTACTTCAAAAGGAGAATTTAAAAAACCAGCACTGTCATACTTAGCAATTAATTATCTTATCGACCAAACACCAATTCAGTTGGATACTTCACCTATAACCGAGAATGGACAAAGAAATCTCATAGCTGGAATTTCCGATGATAGTACAAATATTTCGCTATTGCTGAGTAATTTTGATGCTAAGAAATGGACTATTAGTATAAATTTTGAAGAGTCTCTGCCTTGGAACGAGTCTTGTATAGTTGCTGTTTACTCTATTGATGATGAACATGATTTTCAGATTATCGATCAATACGAGATTAATCCTAAATCATTTATATTCAATTTGACATCAGCTGCTCCTTCGGTTTATTTTGTTAGAATTACCAATTCATCAGTACTTCCACCTGAAGGACCAGTGACTGCTGAAATTCCATTTTTCCTGCGATTGCCTTTCTTTGATCCTCTTGCAAAAATCCTTGGGTTTTTACTTTTACTTCTTTTCTTTTGAATAATAAAGAGCTACCATTTTTGTTAGATAATAACGTAAATTATTTTTAAACTATAATTTCTCCTAATTAAAAGGAAATATTTAAAAATAATTCTATGTTTGTTAGGTTAACAATTGAGAATCAGTTTTTCTTGGGAGGCCAAAGGAAATGAATACAAAGAGAATAAAATATGTCAGTCTATTTTTTGTACTAAGCATGCTAATTACAACATTTACTCATATCACAACATCTGAACCTCCACCAGAACCAGTTACAGAATATTTCTATTCAGAAATTGCTTCATATGTATCTCAAGAACAACCAAATACAAATTTTAATTCTGGATCTGAAAAATATTATTTAAAAACAGGTGAAGGAGCAGAATTCTTATACGATTATCTCAGTTTTGTAAAATTCAGTTCAATTAATTTACCTAGTGATGCAATAATCCAAGAAGCAGAGATTGGCTTATTTTTACCATCAAATCCAGAAAATATACCTGTTCACATGTATTATGTACGAGAATCTTGGGTTGAAAGTGCTATTACTTGGAATAATAAACCAACCTATAAATCATATTCAAAAATCACAGGTCTTATTGACACAATAACAATTTCAACAACGGGTTGGCAGTATTGGGAAGCAACCAGTTTAATTGAAGATTGGATCGACGGATCAAAAAATAATTATGGGGTAGCATTTGAATCATTAGAAGGAGAGGATCTTAGATTTTATAGTGATGATTCAACAAGCTATAAACCACGTTTAAGAATCACCTATATTTCTTCAGAAGAAGAAACACCAGACGATCCAGAGGATCCGCCTGAGGACACCATGCCTTGTGAACTCGAATACACTGTTAATCCAGTGCATCCTGAATCCGGTGACACTGTAACCATATCAGTAATAGGAACTGATGATGTTGCAATGCAATATATTTCAATTCAAAAGGCCGGTGTTGAAGTCGCATATTGTGAAGCAGAAGGAAATGAAAGCATATTAAATTGTAGCTATTCTCAACTCTTTTCAACACCCGGAAATTATTCTTTTAGTATCTTTGGTGATGATGCAGGAGCAGAACCTGCTGAAGGAATCACATTTTATGTTGATGTACAAGGAACCGGTAGCAATCCTGTCGTAACTCTTGATATTGAATTCGATGAAGAAGATGCAATACCAGCAACACATCGTTTACTTCCAAATGACGGGCAACGCATTGACATTACAGCAACGGCCTCTGATCCAGATGGAATCGATATGATGACAATGTATTATGATGGCACTCCATATGATTTTACGTATGATCCACCCCAAACAGAAGTTGAGGAAACACTGACACTGATTAATGGAGTAGATATCCTTGAAGATTGTTCGGTTCCCTGTGCTTTTCGTTATTCAGTTCGAGCGTACGATACTGAAGATCGATCCACAAGGATTGAAGGAGAAGAGATCCAGATTAAAGCTCCTTGGCAGTGGTATTGGGGTCTTCCATTTGATAATTGGGGATGTGATGAAAACCATACTTGGAGTTGGAGTATGATGGAATCTATTTTTGGAGATGAAGTATGGTGGAATAAAGAGTATGGATGGCGGAAGCCACATGCTGATTACCTTTTTAAAAATAAAATCAAAGAGGGTGGTAGAAAAGGCCAGTGTTATGGAATGTGTGCGTTAGCTGTTGAATTAGCACATCCTACTTCAGATATTTATGCAAACTTGATTCAAACAACTGCTTCTTCAATTGATGATTTAGAGCAACAAAACTGGAATAACACGTGGCCGTATTATTACGCACGACAATCAGGTCAATATAGTCATGAATGCTGTCGATTAGAAGCAACCCAATGGTTATTACAACCTGAATGGTCGGGATCAGGTCTTCATCCATTTATAGATGATATGCTTGATCAGATAATTACTGATTTAGAAAATGGGGATCCAGGTATTATTGTAATCACTGAAGGAAGCAAAGGCCATGCAGTAGTTCCTTGGAGAGTTGTACCAGTTGGAAGTAATAATTACAATGTGTTTATTTATGATCCAAATAGACCACATACAAGCACACATGATTCCGTTGATTATTCAAATTTCAATCATTATCCCTTTTTAGAATTTGGTGAGAATGGTTGGGCTCGTGACGGATGGTGGTCGTTTCAGTGGAATAGTAGTTCGACATGGAATGAAAATATCTATTATTTTTCATATGATATAGTGATTGGCAATCCTAGTTCAAAAAATTATATCGGTTCTTATCCAACAACGGTAGAAATAACCGATCAAAAATTACCCGATCCATTACAAACATTAGTTCATGGATCTGGAGATGCAACATTTTATGCAGAAGATACCTCTGGAAGAAAAACAGGTTATGTGAATGGAACATTAGTCGCTGAAATACCTTATTCGGCCCCACTTTATGAACCAATGGGAAATACGGTATTGGTTGATTCATTCATGCTACCAAACAATGTTACTCTTACTATTCATTTGGAGAGTACAGTTGGGTCAGAAGGAAAGCATGGTCGTTATTCATTCATGTTATGGGATAATTCCTCAGGATATATCATTGAAAATATGTCTTGTACAAAAAATACAGTGGATAAGATAACGTTTTCTCCAAAAATATCTAATGAACATAAAACTGATCATACTCTGACGTTTCGAAGAGGGGACGTCACAAAATTGAGAGCTCAAGATCCTTTGACATATTCCATTACTATTGCTAAAGAATTCTATAATTCTCCAACATTAATCGGAAGGGAATATCAATTTTTAAGTAATCAACATGATGAAAATGCGGAAGTGACCTTGTCTGTATCTGAAGATTATGATGATTTAATCATTGAAACAACTACTACTCCTTTTGCCTTCTCTGTTATTACGAAAAGTACAGAATCGTTATCAGGGGAAAAGAAATTTACATTCATTCCACAATCAATACAAAATTTTTCAATGAATAAAAACGAAACATTTGTGATCACTCCACAAAACTGGTCAACAACACAACAAAATAGTTCATTTATCACTGATCAGAATCAAACTACCGGAGGAAATCAATCGTCTAATGAAAATGATCAGAATAATAAAAATGATACCATCCAAACTCCTGGATTTGAGTTCATTCTTTTCTTTTTATCATTAATCATTGGAATATTCTATCAAGAAAAAAAGAAACAATAATTGAATGAAAATAAACTAGAGAAGAAGGTCTAAATGAATCAAAAAAGTAGAGAAAAGAACATGGATTCTACAGACTATTTCTATGAATTATATACCCGACTTCCAAGAGGGGGTCCTGGAGACAATGAATCAACTCGAAAAGCGTTTTCATATGTACAAAATTTACCTGTTAAACCATTACTTTTAGATATTGGCTGCGGTCCTGGAATGCAAACCATTGAACTTGCTAAACTCAGTCATGGTACGATCATTGCTTTAGATAATTATCAGCCATTTTTAGATCAATTAATGGCCAATGCGAAAAAAGAGGGAGTTCAACATCAAATCATACCAAAACTACAATCAATGGAAAAAATTAATTTTGAAAAGGAAACTTTTGATGTCATCTGGTCTGAAGGAGCATTATATTTCCTTGGATTCTTAAAAGGATTAAACGTTTGCTTTCAATTATTGAAACCTCACGGGTATCTTGCCGTCACTGAAGCAGTATATCTAAAACCAAATCCACCAAGATCAGTACTTGATTTTTGGGAACCAGAATATCCCGATATTAAAAATATACATAATACGATTGAATTAATCAATACCACTGATTTCAAGATACTCTCTCATTTTACATTACCTGATTCCTCCTGGGAAAATGATTTTTATCGTCCAATGGAAAAACAAATAAAAACATTAAAACAAAAACATAAAGGAGACTCGACTGCATTAAACGTTTTTAAGTCTGCTGAAAAAGAAATTGAGATTTATAGACAGTATTCTGATTATTTTGGTTACGAATTTTTCATTATGGAAAAAATGGAATAATTGATATGCTAAAAAAACATCAATGTTTATAAAAACGGTGTGTGAGGAAGAGAATGGAATCTAAAAAAAAGGTTTTAATCATTGGTAATGTTATCGCTGTTTTTGCAACCATAATAGTTAATGCACTAGCAAATATCATTCCAATTGGTGGAAATTATACCGGTGATATCTCGGATAATATTCCAAATCTATTTGTTCCAGCGGGATTAACCTTTGCAATATGGGGTGTAATTTATGTTTTAATCTTCTGTTTTGCGATTTATCAACTAGCGGATTTATTTGGAAAAATTGAAACTTCAAAAGATTATGTTAATAAAATCAGTTTTTGGTTTATCCTTGGAAGTATAGGTAATATCATTTGGATTTTCCTGTGGCATTATGAACAAATCCTTCTTTCCATGATTCCCATTCTTGTCTTATTCTTTTCACTGCTAATGGCTTATTTACGATTGGATATTGGTAAATCAACTGCCCCAAAAAAAGAACGATATTTTATCCAGTTACCAATTAGTGTGTATTTTGGATGGTTAACTGTTGCTACAATTGCAAATGTAACTGCTGTATTGGTCACCCTTGATGTAGGTGGTCTTATCCTTGGAGAAGTCGTATGGACTGTTCTTGTTATCCTCGTTGCAATGATCATCACACTTCTCGTTATTTATCAACGACATGATGTTGGTTACAGTTTAGTTATTATTTGGGCATTACTTGGAATTATCATTAAGCAGTATGGGTCCTATCAGATGATTATCATTACTGCGGGTGTGGCAGCAGCGATTATTGCGGTGTTTTTGTTGTATAATGTTGTTAAACGTAGACAAGTAATATAATCTTGATTTGTGAGAAATTACTAAAGCGAAAAGATTAACATTAGTTAAAAAATAAAGTGTTTGGTGAAATAGATGTTAACCGAGGAGGAATTAAGGAAAAAGGCAAGAAAAATCGCAAAAGAAAAATCAGATTTTTACATTCATTTTGTAATCTATATTGCCGTAAATGCTTTTCTTTTTGCTCAATGGTGGTTTATAACTGGCGGAGAAGTTTCACCTTGGCCTATTTTTGTTTTATTTGGCTGGGGTATAGGAGTTGCCGCACATGGAATTTCAGCATTTCGTGGAGAAGGTTATATTGAACATCAGACGGAAAAGGAATATCAACGATTGAAGAGAAAGTAATTCTCTTCACTCTTTTTTTTTAAAGCACTGGCGTAATTAATCGAAAAAAGATGATACCAACTGAAATAAGAATAAGAAGGACAGGAAATAACGGAATATCATATTGATTTTTATGCTGAATTGTTGTCATCATTTTGTATGAAAAGACAACTTCTTTTTTATACACAATGAAAATGTTTGGCATCTTCCAAACAAAAGAGGACATGACAAAAAAAATGAAGAATAAAGGGAAATAAGAGAAAAAGATTTATTTAATCAGAAAGTTTTTTCACTTCGTTCATAACGCTTTTTCGTACATTTTCAGGTGTAAACTCTTCGAGATGACCTGGAACCTTTACTAATGGAACTCCATGTTCTTCCAAATACTTTATTGCTGCAACCGCCTTGTTTTTAAATTCCTGTAATCGAGATTTAATTTTCTCTTCAGTATCATCAGATCGTTGAATGACATCAACACCACATTTCTCACATTTCCCATTTTTCGGTGGTTTATATGTAAGATGATACACTTTTCCGCATTTTGGACAAATACGTCGTTGCACAGTTCTATGAATAATTCGTTCATCACTGTTATCCACAAGAACCATGAAATCAAGAGATACATTTTTTTCTTGAACTAAATTAAGTAAAAATTTTGCCTGATCAAGGGTTCTTGGATACCCATCTAATATTTGACCTGTGTAATTTTTCTCAGCAAATTTTGATTCAAATAACGCATTTACAATGTAGTCAGGACCAAACAATCCTCTTTCAACAAAATATTTTGCTTTCAATCCTAAAAGAACATCTTTATCATCAGTTCCTATCTTTTCAGCAATGGTTTCATCGGAAACAAAACGATTCTCTTCTTCATTCCAGAATTCAGAAAGATTTCCATCATAATTATAATCATTAAAGATACCTAAATAGTGCCTGAATATATCACCAGTTGAAAGTTGTTCTAAATCAAATTCCTCTGCGAGAACATCAATACGGGGTTGTTTGCCTGCACCACTTTTACCAGTGACGATGACATTTTGAACATTATCTAAATCTATTGAGGTCATGGTCGACTGATAATCTTATAATTATATTTAAAATCAACCCTAGCTTACATTATCAATGAAACAAACTTTCTTTTTTGTTTATCTTTATACGATTGTTTCATAGAGCATATAATTTTCCTTTGTCATATCCTTTTTCTCATAGACTTGTTGAGCAGAAATATTGTCTTTATGAACATATAAACGTAGTAACGGAATCTTCTTATTTTTCGCTCTTTTTTTAATATCGTGAAATAAAGCTGAAAACACACCTTTGTTTCGATAGTCTTGATGGACATACACACTTTGAATCCACCATATATCTGTGTTTCTCCAATCACTCCATTCAAATGTTATCATTAATTGACCGATTACAGTGTTTTTTTCTTTGGCTACAAGATAAAATCCTTTTTCAGGATGAGAAAACAGTGAAATCACTCCTTCTTCAACTATTTCTTTTTGTAATGTAACTTGTTCAGATTCTTTAGCTAACAGGATATTGTTATTTATGATTGCTGTTGCATCGTTTGTAGTAGCACATTTTATTTGCATAAGAATGTGTAAGTAGTATTTTATATTTGAAAATAATGAAAGAAAAGGAATGAAAGCATCCTTTTATTTTTTATAAATTAAAGGAAGTAGCATTTTGTTTTCTAAGTCTTTACTAGTTGATTTGTCTTTTAACATTTCAACGAGTTTTAATGCAAATAACATGGTAGTTGCAGGTCCTTTACTGGTTACGATATTATCATCGACGACAACAAGATCATCGACAAGTGTTCCTCCACCTTTTTTAATTTCCTCTTCCATGCCAGGATAAATTGTTGCTTTCTTTTGCTCTAATATTCCAGCTGTTGCAAGCACACTAGGTGAGGCACAAATTGCAGCTACAATCTTCTTTTTTTTATTTGCTTCTTTAATAAGAGATAGAACTCTTTCATTTTTTCGTAAGTTCATAAATCCCGGCGCACCACCGGGTAAAATAAGAGCGTCTACATTATCAATTGACAAATCAACTAGTGATTGATCTGCTTTTATGGTGACATTATGAGACCCATTTATTTCTTTGTCCTCGACTCCTGTTATAATTGTATTTATCTTAGCTCTTCGTAAAATATCGACAATGGTTAATCCTTCAACTTCTTCAAATCCATGAGCAAATAATACTGCAGCATTTACCATTCTTTATCACCTCAACTAATTAAATATGCCTTATACGTCGAACAAATACATAATTTTTATTGTATTATAGCTTGAAAATAGCTAAAATACTTATTTTATTATTTGTTTCTAAGTTCTTTTTCTATTTGATGCAATGTTTTTAAAATATTTTTTAGATAGGTGTCTTGTTTTGATTCTTTCCTTTCTTGGTCCCCTTCTTTATTTTCTGTTGATGAATACCGATTGCGAATATAATTGAGAAGATCTTGTTGTTTTTGTTTATACTTCGTTAGACCCGTGAGTCTTCCTTCAGCAGTATTCTGAGTACCCATTCCAGCAGTCTGAAGATACAATGATCCAAGTGAAAAATGTCGTTGTAATGGACCCTGAATTGCTTTTACATCTGTTATTTTCAAAAATGGAATGGTTTTATTTTGCTGCCACCAGACTCCCTTATCAATTTCGATATGATCATCTTTTAATGTGTATCTGATTGTATTAAAAAACGTAGGAATCCACCACAAAGCTAGGATAAACCAAGGTAAAATGAAAATGCTGTAAATGATTATTGAAATCATTTGATTTGCATAGATTAATGGGATTATTGGTAGGATATAGACACCTATAAAGATAAGGATTAATTCGATGAACCAAATTGTTTTTAGTGATGGGTGAGGTGTTAATGTTTGATTTTTCATTGAATATTCATAAAACAATTCAAATCTTATTAAAGTTGTTAATATTTACATTGTAATTATATAATTTTAAATTTATTTTTTATGAGGTAATTGATAATAAAAAAGGTAATGACTGCTGAAAAAAAACCTGCAGGAAATCCTAAGAAAATTGAAAAAAAGATTATAGAAGAAAGAATTTCGGTAACTAAGATAGTAACAATGATAAATGTAATGATTGAAAGTAAAATCGAAATTAAAAAAATACTACGTTTATTCATATTATTTAAGAAAATAAAAAAAAGAAAAAAAGTTTTTGGTAAGTATTCCGCCATTTTCCTATTAATTATTGATGCTAAATCCTGTAACCATTCCCGCGACAAAAACGAGTCCAAGTTCATTTGGTTCGGTCATGTACAAGAGATTTCCCGGTCGGAACGCAACGTTTTTTAACCCAAGAGCGACTCCTTTGTCTTTGAAAATAAGACCCGGTTCATAATACAAAAGTGCGACTGCTTTCGCTCGAGTTTTAAGTAATCCCTGCTCTGGATTAAAGATGTATCCAGCGATGAATGCGGTACCAAGGATGTTCTGACTTTCACTTTCGGAAGTTTCTTTGATAGGAACGATTTCGTTCTCCTGCTGTCCAACAGCAAGGGGTACAGTTGCGATAAGAAGCAATCCGATAAGTCCAGTTAGCAATTTTTTATTCATATTTTTCTCTACCTCATAGTATTTATAACAATATTAGTTGTTTTCTTCTTTTAATAACTTTTCCATTTATTTTATATAAATGCTATTTAAAAATATTTTGAACCTAAAAACTTAAGTGAATACTATTTTATTTCCTATTTTAGTAGTAGAGAGAGGTTAGTGTGCTGAATGAAGGGATCATATACTCTTCTTATGGAATTGGCTAATGAAAATACTTTTCAGATTGGTAAATTAGGTTACATTACATTTCCTGCTGCATGGTATGTTTATGTTGGTTCAGCTATGAATGGTATTGAGCAACGGGTAAAACGACATCTTTCATCGAATAAGAGACATCATTGGCATATCGATTATTTTTTGGATAAGGCAACAATTACTGAAATTTTTTTTAAGGAGAGCACGATTAAAGAAGAATGTTTTATTGCCAAGCAATTTGCTGTCATATTTGAATGCATCCCTTCATTTGGTAGCAGCGATTGTAGGTGTGAAAGTCATTTGTTTTTTGGGAAGAAAGGAAAATTATTAGACACATGTACTAGAGCATATATGAATAGATTTGACAAGAAGACACAAATTAAATAAGATAAGATTCCTATTTTTTGTTGAGTTTACGTATGGCAAAATTAATTTATTGTACTACAGCTGATGTAATGGAAGCTCGAAAGATCGCAAATATGATTCTTGAAGAAAAATTAGCAGCCTGTGTTAATATTTTTCCAGAGGTGGAATCAATTTATCGGTGGAAAAATCGTATTGAAACAGATAAAGAAACAGCATTGTTTATTAAAACAATCGATGAAAAAGTTGCAACTACGATAAAACGGATTCAGGAACTTCATTCTTATGATGTACCAGAAATCATCGTGGTTCCTCTTGTTGATGGATTAAAGGATTATTTTGATTTTTTAAAACAGGAAACCCTATGAAATGTGTCGCATTAATATCAAGTGGAATTGATTCTCCTGTTGCTTGTTTTCAACTCTCTTCTTGTGTAGATTCGTTCATATTTGTTCATGCTGATAATAGACCGTTTACTGATGATAGAGAAATAAAAAATACGCTTAAATTAGTAAAAAAACTAAATGAAATTATTGATGCCTCGATTACATTATACTTCATTCCGCATGGAGAAATGCTTCAAGATATTGTTTCAAATATTCCGAAGCGTTACACCTGCGTATTATGTAAAAGGATGATGCTTCGTTATGCTGATCGTATTTGTAAAAAGGAATCTGCTGATGCAATAATAATGGGAGATTCTCTTGGTCAAGTAGCCTCTCAAACATTACAGAATATTAAGGTTATTGATGAAGCAGTTGATGTTCCGGTTCTTCGCCCGTTGATAGGATTTGATAAAGAAGAGATCATTGCTATCGCTAAACAAATTGGAACATTTGAGTATTCAATTCTTCCATCTGGGGCTTGTTCTGCAGTACCAAGTAAGCCTGCTACCAAAGCGAAAATTAATAAAATTAAGGAATTTGAAAAAGAAAGTGTATTAGGATTAAAAATTGATGAATTAGTGAGTAAAGCAAAGATTTTTTCTACTATAGATAATATTGGTTTCAGTGACCTCAGACATAAATTTATATAGCTTGTTTTGCATTCATTTTTTTTACAGGCATGGCGGGGTTTTTTGATTTGGTACGGCCCATTTTTTACAATTATAGAAAAGTATAAAAACCTAAAGTCACATACAATATAATGTAGATTAAACGGTTTTAAATACCATATATTGTATAACACATAAGGAATGTGATGAGGGATGCGATGTCCATATTGTCAGCATGAAAACACAAAGGTAACCGACTCCCGCGACACAGGCATATATTCAATTCGCCGTCGTCGAGAGTGCTTATCATGCAATCGCAGATTCACCACATATGAACATATTGAGATGAGTCCGATTTACATCATCAAAAAAGATGGTCGAAGAGAAAAATTTGACAAAAATAAGATAAAAACGGGTGTGACCAAAGCACTCGAAAAACGACCAGTAAGCCCTGAACAAATCGAAACACTATTGGACAACATCGAAGAACACATTCGGCGTGAGGGAAAAGAGGAAATTCACAGCTCAAAAATTGGTGAATTTGTGATGGAAGAACTCGAAAAAGTAGACCAAGTTGCCTACATTCGGTTCGCTTCAGTCTACCGGGCATTTGCTGATATCACTCACTTTCAGAAGGAAGTTCAAAAACTTACCAAAAAAACATAATGGAGGAAAGATGAAAACATGATTAGAAAAATAAAAAAACGTGATGGGAAAATCGATGACTTCAATCCTTTCCGTATAACCAATGCCATATGGAAAGCAGCACAAGCTGTTGGAGGAAAAGATCATCGTCGAGCAACAGAACTTACAGAAAAAGTATTAGATAGCCTTGAAAAAGGACTGAAATCAGGAGAGATCCCAACAGTTGAACAAGTGCAAGATACCGTTGAAAAAGTTCTCATTGAAGAAGGACATGCTAAAACAGCAAAAGCATACATTCTCTATCGACATCAACATAAAGACATAAGAGAAATTGGAGGTTTACTCAAAGATATCGATGTTGTTGATGGCTATTTATCTATGATGGATTGGAAAGTCAATGAAAACAGTAACATGAGTTATTCACTGCAAGGACTCAATGTGTATGCCACTGAAAACATCATTTCACATTATTGGTTAAACAAGATTTATCCGCCAGAAATAGGCGAAGCACATAGCCGAGGTGATTACCATATTCACGATTTAGGTACCCTCGGCGCTTACTGTGTAGGCTGGGATTTACAAGATATTCTGATGAAGGGATTTAAGGGAGTATCAGGAAAAATAGAAAGTAGACCCGCAAAACATTTTGGAACGGCGTTAATGCAAATTGTGAACTATTTGTATACACTTCAAGGAGAAGCAGCGGGTGCTCAAGCATTATCTAATTTTGATAGCTTGCTTGCTCCATTCATCAGACATGATGATTTAACGTATAAACAAGTTAAACAAGAAATGCAGAAATTCATGTACAATATGAACGTACCAACAAGAGTAGGTTTTCAAAGTCCATTTACAAACATCACTTTAGATCTTACCGTTCCGTCATATATGAAAGATGAACCAGTAATTATAGGTGGTGAACCTCAAGATACAACATATAAGGAATATCAAGATGAAATGGATATGATTAATCAAGCATTTGCAGAGATCATGATTGAAGGCGATGCTCAAGGAAGACCATTCACTTTTCCTATTCCAACATATAATATCACTGCTGATTTTGATTGGGAGAACGAAAAACTTGATTCTCTTTGGGAGATGACTGCAAAATATGGAATTCCTTATTTTTCCAATTTCATCAATAGCGACATGTCTCCAGAAGATGCTCGAAGTATGTGTTGCCGACTGAGGCTTGATAATCGGGAACTTCGTAAACGTGGCGGAGGACTCTTCGGAGCAAATCCAAAAACTGGATCAATTGGCGTCGTTACCATTAATCTACCTCGTATAGGTTATTTAGCTCGCGATGAAGCTGATTTCTTCAAACGATTAGATGATGTCATGGACCTTGCAAAACAAAGTTTGATCATTAAAAGAGAAGTAATCGAGAATTTAACTGAAAGTGGCCTTCATCCATACTCCCGATTTTATCTTTCCGATATCAAAAAAGCATATGGGCAATATTGGAAGAATCATTTCTCTACGATCGGCCTTATTGGAATGAATGATGCATTGCTTAATTTTATGAATAAGACTATTGGGGATCCAGAGGGTAATGCATTTGCAAAAAAAGTCATGGATCATATGAGAGATAGGATTTTAGATTATCAGGAAGAAACCGGTAGTATTTTTAATTTAGAAGCAACACCTGCTGAAGGAGCAAGTTATCGTATGGCTCGAGTTGATAAACGTATATATCCTGATATTCGGGTGTACAATCAAGAAAATTACCGGCGGAATGGAGACAAAGATGTAGAACCATATTATACAAATTCCACACAACTCCCTGTTGGATTTACAACGGATGTCTTTGAAGCATTGGATTTACAAGATGGATTACAAACGAAATATACTGGTGGAACCGTTCTTCATATTTTCCTCGGTGAAGATGCACCGAATCCACTAGCGGTCAAACAACTTGTTCGCAAAGTAGCAGAAAACTATGAATTACCATATTATACGATCACTCCAACATTTAGCGTCTGCCCTGAACATGGATACATCGCGGGGGAACATGAGTTTTGTCCAACCTGTGAACAAGAAGGACAAACGACGGTGTGTGAAGTATATTCAAGGGTTGTTGGATATTTACGGCCGGTGAATCAGTGGAACAAAGGCAAACAACGGGAGTTTTCCGATCGAAAAACGTTTCAACCGTTTAACAAAGAAAAGGAAGAACAGGAGAAAGTACTGGCGACGACATGAAAATTGGTGGCTTTCAAGAAACATCACTTCTCGATTATCCCGGAAAAGTTTGTGCGATAGTTTGGACAGTGGGCTGTAATTTCCGCTGTCCATTTTGTTATAATACTGATTTAGTTTCTGCAGAAACAGACAGTCTTTCAGTTGACTATGTGTTATCCTTTTTAGATAAACGGATTGGAAAACTAGATGCACTTTCAATTACTGGTGGAGAACCGTTATTACATGAAGACATTAGTGATTTCATTAAGGAAGTGAAAGATCGGGGTTTCTTAGTAAAAGTCGATACGAATGGTTCATTTCCTCACCGTTTAGAACAGTTAATAGATGAAGATTTAATCGATTATGTATCAATGGATGTGAAAGCACCATTTGATAAATATGACCAACTCGCGGGTGTACACGTTGATCTTGATCATATTAAGGAATCAATTACCATTATCAGGGATAGAGCAAAAGATTACGAATTTAAAACCACTGTAATACCAGGGCTTTTAGAAAAAGATGATATCGCTAAAATTGCTTCTTTAATAAGGGGAGCTAAACAATACTATTTACAACAATTTAAAATGAATGTTCCAGTTATTAATCAATCGTTACTATCAGAAACCAAACCGTATTTAAAAAAAGATTTTGAGGATATGCAAAAGCAAGCTTCATCTTTTGTTGAATCTTGTTTATTGCGAGGTGTGTGAGTTGAATCAAATGGGTGGAATTGATGAACGAATCGTTCGTGATATGAAAAAAGCTGAGTTACTCTTCCATGTTTCAGATATATCATTAGCGGTGATAAAAGATGGGGAGGTGTTACATAAACGAACTGGAAAGGGTATTGGTCCATTTATTGATTTGATAGAATCAACTTCAGCAGACTTCTCTGATTGTGTGATTGGTGATCGATTACTTGGAAGAGCTTCAGCTTTCCTATGCCGATATGCGAATGCAGCTGGAGTCTATGCTGTAAAGGGAACAAAGAATGCATTAGCAGTGCTCATGGTGGGAGGAGTGCTTGGACAGGTTAGTACGATTATTTCCCAGATTTCAAATCAATCCCAGGATGGATTATGTCCGTTTGAGAGAGCTGTTCTCTCCACAGAATCACCTGAGGAAGCTTATGAAATAATTAAAAAAACACTTACCAAATTGAAGGGGAGAGAGGGATAAAAAATTATAAGTATATATGCTAGATTGTCGGGTCCATTAAGGTTGATGTTATGGAGTTTGAACTCGCTATTATTGGAGCTGGACCTGCAGGGTATTCAGCAGCAATTTATGCTGAACGAGCAGGAATAAAAACCGTTGTTTTTGATAAAAGCGGTGGAGGAGGTCTTGCTAGTATCGCCCCAAATATCGAAAATTATGCTGGTTTTGAATCGATAACTGGTGCTGAATTAATGGAAAAGATGAAAACTCATGCGAGTAAGTATGCAGAAATGAAATTATATGAAGAAATTAATTCTATTAAAAAAACAGATGGTGGTTTTAAGCTTACCACTGCTGAAGACAACGTTTTTCATGTGGGATCGGTTTTGTTAACCGTTGGAACAGAACATCGAAAGCTACGTTGTGAAGGAATCCAACAATTTGAAGGTCGGGGTGTTAGTTATTGTGCCACTTGTGATGGCTTTTTTTTCAAAGAGAAAAATGTTGGAGTGGTCGGTGGAGGTAATAGTGCATTAATCGAAGCTATTTATTTAAAACAAATTGGATGTAAAAATGTGTATTTGATTCATAGGAGGGATACACTTCGTGCTGAAGATGCATATGAAGAAGATGCAAAAAAAGCAGGTGTTGAATTCTTATTGAATAGTATTGTGGAAAAGGTTGACGGTGATGAACTACTTTCTTCAATTACGGTAAAAAATAATAAAACAGAAGAATCTAAAAAACTTGATGTTAACGGGTTGTTTATTTCCATTGGTGTCGTTCCACAAAATGAATTAGCTAAGGACTTAGGAGTTCATCTAGATGAACATGGATATATTAAGGTTGATAGTCAAATGAGAACGAATGTGAAAGGAGTGTATGCAGCTGGTGATATCACTGGTGGTCTTCGACAGATAGTTACTGCTGCAGCGCAAGGAGCTGTTGCAGCGTTAACCTCAACTGAGGTTCTTGGAAAGCAGTATCCATATTAATAATTGATTTGTTCTCTCTTTTATCTGTTGAGGAGTGAACCATTATTGGTGAGTTTTTCTTTCATTTTTTTAATCTTTTCTTTATGGATAATTATAATTTGATTTATTGTAAAAATTTGATACTCTGTTTTGTATTATTTCACTTTAGGTATCTTTTGAGAAGAGTTTGGCTAGAATGAAAATCCAAAGTTCCAAAACTACAAAAGATATAGTACTAAGAATTGAAATTATTTTTTGGTTAGCTCTTTCAAATTGTTTTGCTATAAAAATTA
>CAZOPW010000023.1:0-29129 GCA_964581795.1 uncultured Thermoplasmatales archaeon
CTTCAACAGTTTCAACAGTTGGTTGACGTGCATAACCATGGAAATGTAAACCAATATAAGCAAACTTCAAAGCCAATTTCTGCTTCATAATCAAGAAAAATAATAGGAGAGAGTATAAAAAATATGAGAAAAAAGATGAAAAAAGAGGTATTACTTTATTTGTTTCTCTGCAATATCTCCTACAATAGGAACTTTGAATTTTTCACCTTGATAGGACTTGATTATAAGAACCAACCAGAGGATGAACATAAGTAAATATACAATCCAAGAGGCCCATATCAATGCAGGTATACCCGGATTATAATTTATTCCTGGGTCATATAAACTATAACCTGTATAATTGACACTTGGTGCACCTAGCCAACCTAGAACCCAACCGATAATGGTCAATGGTAAAAAAGTCAAAATCGATTGTAATGCATGGAATTTTACTGTTTTATTTTCTTTTTCTAAAAAATAAAAAACGATTCCAGTTAACCAGGTTAAAACATAACATAAAGCACTTGCTATATTTTCATCTAAGTTCATTGATGTTTTTTTCTCTTCTGCCATAGTAATTCTCTCCTCGCCTTCTATGCTTTTTTAATAATATCGAAATTTGAACAGTGTTTATATCATTTTTGATTTTTTCTTATAAAATGAAATTATTTTATTTCAGGCCTAATAAAAAAGTATTCATTGATTTGTAAAATCTTTAGATTTGTTGAATATTGCTTCTGTCCAATTGGTTTTTTAATAAAAAAGATTTCATAGGATTTTGGATGCATCAATTGAAATTCAGACTCCGTTTCGTTTATGATAATTGGTGTAAACGAAAGATTTTCTGCAGTATCAATAAATATAGCGTTTCTAAGATCTGAAGCTGTCGCAAACATATCAGAATGATCCTTTAGATTGATAACATGAAGTTGACTTCCACGGGCATTTAAAACAAAAAAATATTCATCATTTAATTTAAACACATCTTCTTTTTCAAATGGGAGCAACCGGACTAAGTAGGTATATCGGTACACTTGCTTTCCATCTTTCATGCCCACATTTTTTGAAGAAACATGGATGTCACCACCGAATTCCTCCTGAATTTTTTTAATGATTGCATATGCTGCTTGTTTTTCACTAATAAAAAAGTTAAGACCTCCATGTTTTTTTCCCATATCTGTAAGAAACACGTGTCTGTTTCCTTTCTCTTGCATTTGTTGAATTAAACTTATGACAAAACGTTGTATTGTGTCTTTTTTTTCAATCGATAGTTTTTTTTGTTCTGGACGAATTTGAAGTATTGCTTCATGATACCCACCAAATTGTTTAGAACACACGTCACACACATTAGGTTTTAACCGAACCTCTATGTAATGCTCTTCTGAAACAGTTTCATCATCAATTTCACCAGTAAAATCGACTTTACAAAAAATCGTATCTTCTTTATCATGACACTCAATATTAATGTGAACGTTTTGAAGTTCAGGATTGAATGAAAACGCGTTTTTCACATATCTTCCCACTATTTTTTCAAATGATTCTTTTTTCCAAGTATTTTTGTATTTATACGCATCACAATACGAACACACCGGGATATGAAAAATCTCAGGACCTTTGATGAATTCATGATTCTTTACATAACATTCTAAACAAGAACCTTCTCTGAATATTGGTTTTTCTTTACCACAATCAACACAATACATTTGTAAGCAAACAACCATGGTTCTTATACTTAAAACATATGATTAGAAATACTCTTTTTTTCCCTTACAATTCAGGTTTCTTTTGAATACGCTGTTTTGCTTTTTGAACAAGAAACACCCCAAAAATAATTAGTCCAGCCCCAACAAGGAACAATGGTGTAGGATATTCTTCAATAAAAAAGGAAAGAAGAATGGTAAACAAAGGGATTAAGTTAAGAAAAACTGCTGATTCAGCTGCTTCAGTTTTAGACAATGCATAATACCAAGCAATATAGGCAAAAACACTACAAAATAATCCTAAATAAAGTACAGCAGCAATACCAATCAATGACATTCGATCAAAAACAACACCGACATCTGAATAAACAAATGGTATGAAAAAAAATGTTCCAATCAAAAACGCATTCGCATTTACTACCAATGAATCATCTTCTCTAAGCATATGTTTTCCAACGATAGAATATACCGCCCAGCTCACTGCAGAAAGGATAACGAGAAGGCTTCCAAATAAAAAAGACGAGTTGAACACGATTGCTTCATTACTCATTTGACCAAACATAACAAAAATCACTCCAACAAAAGAAATAAGTACTCCAAACGTTTTCAGTTTCGTAAACTGTTCCTGTAAAAAAAGAGCGGAAAAAAGTGAAATAAACAATACATTCGTATTAATGAGCACACCACCAGTAGAAGCGGTTGTTAAGGATACACCTGTGAATTGTAACATATAAAGAAGAGTGACGCCAGTTAAAGCAAGAACAACCAATTGTGGTATTTTTTGTCTTGATAGAAATAATGGTTTTTTAAACAAAAAAAGAAGAAGAAACATGACAGGAGTTGCAACAACAAAACGCAAGAAACCAAGCATGATTGGCGGGATTTCCTGATGAATTACTCTGACTGCAACAAAACTACCTGCCCAAGATAAACTTGCAAACACAAGCAAGCCATACACCAAGAAATCAGATTTTTTCATAATAAAAAAAGAAACAAAAAACCTTTATTTTTTAGTTACGGCATCCATTCCTCCTTTAAACGCAGTTTCATTAATTGATTTGTATTTTGGTGGAACATTAGCAAAAATAGTATCTAATAAAATATCTGATTCAAAAGGTAACAATCCAGTAGCAGCAAGACCACCTAACAACACAATATTTTTTGTAATACGAGCCCCCGCATCCTTTGCAATCTGCAATGCATCCATCGTAATTAACTCGGCATGAGATGAAACATCCTCATACACTTTTTCAAGTGAAGGATACGATTCACCACCAACATTAACGGTAAACGGAACAACGGGATTTGTATCAGTAATAACTATTGTTTTCTTATGTGCATATTGAATATACCGAAGTGCTTCAATAGGTTCAGTACTTACAATAACATCAGCAGTTCCACTCGCAATAAGGGGGCTAGACACGTCACCCATTCTAACCGTACAATAAACAGAACCGCCACGTTGTGCCATCCCATGAACTTCGGAAGCATACACCTTAACATCCGCATTTACTGCAGCTTTACCAAGAATATTAGTTGCAGTAATCACCCCTTGACCGCCAACTCCAGTAAGGACAATACTTGTTTTCATCTTATTTTTCCTCCTTTCGAACTTTAATTGCATTAGCAGGACAGATTTGAAGACAGTTTCCACATCCATTACATTGCTGTTCATCAATATAGATACGTCCCTCGCTTTTCTTATAAAATGCAGGGCATCCAAAAGCATCTAAACACGTTTGACATTGCGTACATTTCTCTTGATCGACTTCGAACGTAGGAACTAGTTTTCCTTCCTTTCTGCGATCTCTATTCCGTAGCAATATACACGGTGCTTTACTCACCACAACAGAAGTGCCCTTATAATCAAGAGCTCGTTTGAATGCTTCACTTGTTTTTTTCACATTATTCGGATTGACCACTTCCACGTGTTCAACACCACATCCTTTCACAACATCTTCAACGAGGATTTTATGAGCAGGATCCCCCATGCCATCTGTTTCCGTTCCTGGATGAGGTTGATGGCCCGTCATTGCAGTTGTTCGATTATCAAGAACTGTGATTACCACATCATGATTATGATGAACGGCATTCACAATCGGTGGGATTCCTGAGTGAAAAAACGTTGAGTCGCCCATGAATGAAACGATTTTTTGATCTGTAGACGCCGCTAAACCACATGCAGTACCAGCATTCGAACCCATACATAACAATAAATCAGCAACCTTAAGAGGTGGTGCTTTACCAAGTGTATAACACCCAATATCAGTTGGATAAACTGTATCTTTTGGAGCAACTTGTTTTACCGCATAATACGTTGCTCGATGAGGACACCCGGGGCATAATGCTGGAGGTCTACTGGGAAGTTTTATCGAAGATTCTTTTGATTGGGGAAATGGAACTTTTTTATCAAAAATTTTTGCTAAAACTCGAGTGACGATATCCGGCGTATATTCATACAATCGAGAAAAGTGACCCGTTGATTTACCAAGGATTTTTACTTCAATTCCTTGTTCATGAGCAAGGATATGCATCTGATTTTCTAAAATGGGCTCTAATTCTTCAACTATAACAACAGTATCACAATCAGTAAGTAATTTTTTTGTCATCTTTGGAGGAATCGGATGAGTCATCCCTATCTTAAGGATGGTCACATCCAAGTTAAGTTCTTCAGCTGCCTCCTTAACATAATTAAAAGAAACACCAGAAGTAAGGATTCCCATCTTACTTTTTTTTCCGATTTGAACGAATTCATTAAAAGGAGATTTATCAGACATTTCAGCGGCTTTCTTCATTTTTTCTAACAATTCAGGATGTTTTTTTCGTGCTGTGGCAGGAACAGTAACTAAATCAGGATCTTTTTCAAAAAAACCTTTTCCCTTTGACTGTTTCGGTTTCTTTAACGTAACAGGGCCACGAGCATGATTCAAACGTGTTGTCGTACGTAAGAGAAGTGGTGATTTTAATTCTTCAGAGATATCAAACCCAATACGAGTCATTTCCCTTGCTTCATCGGGAGTTGTTGGTTCAAGCATCGGGCAACTTGCAAATAACGCAAAATAACGATTATCTTGTTCATTTTGTGAGGAATGACAGGATGGATCATCAGCAGAAATAATAACATGACCGCCTTTACAGCCTACATAAAGATAAGTCATGAACGCATCGCTAGCCACGTTTAATCCAACATGTTTCATACATGTTAAACTGCGAAGTTTTGAAAATGAGGCAGCTGCGGCAACTTCCAAAGCAACCTTTTCATTGGTTGAATATTGAAAGTAAAATGATGGTTTTTTGTTCTTCTTTTTTAGATATTTTGCAATATGTGAAAAGGTATCTGCAATTTCTGAAGACGGAGTTCCCGGATAAGTAGTGGCTACATCCACTCCAGCTTCAATAGCCCCTCGAGTTATGGCTTCATTTCCAAGTAATAAAATGGTTTTTTCTGGTTTTTCCTCAATAATTTCCATGATCATCTCCCCAACTATATAGATGATAAGCGGTAGGCATTTATTCATTCTGATGAATCCTGTAGCACATATAAATGTAACTGCAAAATTTATATATCCTTTCCTTCTATAATATCTAGAATGTGGTTATTTAACAATATTTTTTTAATAAAAATTTAAAGTTTTGGTTAATCTTCTTAAATTAAAGAACCAAGGTGTAAACCACCAGAAAAACTCTTAAATTACACAATGTATTGTGTAAGCTTAGAGCGTGTGTGATATGGGTCGAAAAAAAGATAAAACTCCAGTGTACAATCAGCTTTCACCAGAAGAATTACATACTCATATTAGAAAAAACATTAGCATTCCAAAATACATGGATGCGTTCCTCTATAAAAATGATATAAGTTTATCAAAACTAGTACAAAACGCAATCATTACTCGAATGAAACAAGAACAAGAAACCATCATTAAAAAAGATGTTCATAAAGAAGTTCAAGAAAAAAAAGCACGAAAAAGATTACAAGAAGAACGGAAGAAAAACCCTGAATTTGAAAATGAACTTAAACGAGCAAAACACGTTCTTACAACATATTTTAATGCTTTTGATGAACAAGACGCTGAAGCATTACATAGACGGAAGCAATTAATGCTCAAAGAATTTCCAGAAATGTATGTAGATGTACTCAAATTTGAAGGATGGTATAACCATAATAAGGAACAGTATGAACGAATGAAAGATCGCTATGATAATCCTGTTGAACGATTAATTCGAATTAAAAACATGTTTACAAATAAACATTAACACGATTTCTTTCATTTTTTCTATTTTCATCTTTTATCATATATCATTAAATAGACAAAACAGATGAGGTCACTCACTCATGGTGACAATTCCTCATGAAACAAAATGTAAGATTGCTTGCAATGGTCTCCTTCTTTCATTTATTTAACGATGGCGTTATCTCATTAGTCCCTTTATTATTTCCAATTTTCAGATCATTATTTAACTTATCATATTCACAAATTGGTATCATCACTGGAACAGGACTTGCTACCAGTCTTCTAGCACAATTTTTAATCGGTTCAATATCAGATAAAAGAAATTTTCGAACACTACTCATCATAGGAATGAGTTTACTAGTCATCTCTCTTCTTCTCTTCCCAAGCGTGCAAGGATTCCTCAGTTTATTCTTGCTTTTCATTTTTCTTCGCTTTTCATCAAGCTTCTTTCACCCATTAGGAATTGGGCTTATATCCCGGCGGTTCAAAAAAGATCGTCTTGACTGGGCAATGGGAATTCAGAGTGCATTTGGAGATTTAGGAGTATTTATCGCTATTGCGTCAACGCTTTTCATCGCTGAAACAATTGGATTGATGTATCCCTTTTACATTTGGACTTTTATTGGATTAACCTCAATTATTATGGGAATAATCCTAACTAAAACGATACCAAAAATACATCTGAAACATCACATAATAAAGAAACAAATAACAATTACTCAAAAAATCAATGATTACAAAAAAATCATTTCCAACCTCCGCTACTTTGCACCAATGCTTATCATAAGTGGAGCCATCTGGGGAACAACACTTACGTACCTTCCCTTATATCTTGATGAAAAAACCATGCTCTCATTATCATTTATTGGATTATTTGTATCTCTTTGGATAGGAATGGGAACAATTGCTTCGGTTTTTTATGGTCATATTCAAGCAAAGATTGGAAGGAAAAAAATCATCACCCTATCTTACACTACCATTGCATGTATGAACGTATTGCTCATTATTAATCCAACTATCCTTTTAATACCTATAATCGTCTCTCTTCTTGGGATTGCCACATTTCTCACGTTTCCAATTTTGTTCTCTTATATTTCAGAGATCACTCACGAATCAAATGAAGCAAAAACATTTGGGTATAGTTTCACACTACAATTAGGCGGTGGAACAGTTTTACTTTACCTAAGTGGTTTTCTCTCAGATGTGTTTGGCATCTGGATTCCTTTTTTCTTTATGGCTATCGCAAGCATACTCGCGACCATCAGTGTCTTTTTAAAATCTACAACTTCACAGGGTTCTTTGATTTCAAATAATTTAGAGTAATAAAGATAATTAAGGATAAAGAAAGTAGTTATGAAGAAATTGATTTTGAAAATAACTTTGCTCTTTTATTTCCATATCTCCTTTTTAAATATTGGAGATATTTTTGCTCATATTTTGGTTTCAATCCAATTGAACATATGTGCTGATTCATTCCTTTCCTAGTCTTCCTCATAGAATTCACACTATTAATTTGGCCTATTATTCCTATTTAAACGTGTAGTGTAAAAATTGCATTCTGAAAAAGCAATGAACATCTTTAAAAGAAGTTGATTCTATCAGTACAATGATGAATAAAAAAATTGCGATGACAATAGGAGGATCTGATTCTTCAGGAGGTGCAGGCATTCAAGCAGACTTAAAAGCGTTTGCTGCTCTCAATGTTCATGGATCAACAATTCTAACAAGTATAACTATTCAAAACACTCAAACTGTAAAAAAAATTATACCAACTAAACCTGAAGACATTCTTAATCAAATTGAAACAGTAATGCAAGACACTGGAATTAAGTTTGTAAAAACAGGATTGCTATATCAATCAGAAATCGCAAACATAGTTGCCCAAGCAACAAAAAAATACAATTGGAATCTTATAAGTGATCCAGTACTTACTGCAACTAGTGGAGATACTCTGGATTCAGGTGATTTGACAGAAGCCATAAAGAATTCTTTAATTCCAATTTCAACCTGTATAACTCCTAATATCCCTGAAGCAGAAGTATTAACTGAAACTACTATTACATCTAAAAAAGAAATGGAAAAAGCAGCAAAAAAGATACATTCTATGGGTGCAAAATATGTCATTGTCAAAGGCGGGCACCTTAAAAATAAATATGCTTATGATCTCTTATTTGATGGGAAAACTAGTACAATTGTAACTCTTCCAAAGATACCAAATAAAAAAGCACATGGGTCAGGATGTACATTTTCTGCATTACTTACTGGATATCTTGCAAAAGGATACCAAATGAAAAAAGCGTTTTTTACCGCTAAATATGTTCTATGGACAATGATAAAAAAAGGATATAATATCGGTAAAGGATCTGATGTACTTGACATTTCTTCAATGTCAGTATTTGATGCACCTGATACTTTACCAACCCAAGGTCATGCTGAGGTTTGGATGCGCCAATATAAAATAATTGAAAAAATCACAAAGAGTCTACCTTTATCCTTCATACCAGAAGTCGGATGCAATATCGGGTTTGCACTTCCCCATGCTGAAAAAAAAGAAGATATATGTGCAATCGATGGTAGGATCGTTCGATCTTCAACAGAAGCAAAACGATGTGGACCACTTCGATTTGGAGTTTCTAATCATATTTCATCAATAATTCTTGCTGTTATCAAACAATGCCCCGAAATAAGGTCAGCAATGAATATAAAATATAGCCAAGAAACTCTTTCTTTATGTGAAAACACATCATTTCTCATTTCATCATTTGACAGAAAAGAGGAACCAAAAACAGTTCAATCAACAATGGACTGGGGAACTCAAACTGCTTTACAAAACACTACTTGTTGTCCGGACATCATTTATGATAAAGGAGGCGTCGGAAAAGAACCTATGATCCGGATTCTGGGAAAAAATCCACAGAATCTATTTGACAAACTTACTTTGCTTATCTCCATGAAAACTAAGAGAAAGTAACCTTATCAAAATTTTTTCATTTTTTATAATAAATCAATGAGAACATTCAGTGTATATGGAGGCGAAAGCTTTATTTACAGCTATCCTGTTGGCAGCCCTTAAGTAACAAACAATAGAACAAATGAGAAACTAGGGAGGTATAGAGATATGCCAGAAAATGAAACAGCCGATGAGAATACTATTTTTGTAGGAAACAAACCACCAATGAGCTACGTTCTTGCCGTTGTAACCCAATTCAATGGCGGATCAGACAGCGTATTCATTAAAGCTCGAGGAAGAGCAATCAGTCGAGCAGTCGATACTGCTGAAATCGTTCGAAACAGATTCGTCAAAGATGCCGTTATCAAAGACATTCAAATTGGAACGGAAAGCATTACAAACGAAGAAGGACGAAGTTCAAACGTATCATCCATAGAAATCACTTTGTCAACAACTTAAGAAAAGAACAATCTAAGCAATTTTCAAAGTTGATTTTTACTCTTTCCTTTTTATTGTTTATTTTTTCATCATTATTCTTTAAAAATTCTTTAACGCAGTTTTATTAGAAACACAAACCATTTTAATATCAAAGCTTATTACCTTATTCCGTTGATTTTAATATGGCAAATTATATTATCGTGACAGGAGGAGTTGTTTCAGGGTTAGGAAAAGGAATAACTACCGCATCCGTTGGAAAAATCCTTCAAATGCATGGATACAATGTTACTGCGATGAAAATAGATCCATACATTAATTGTGATGCTGGAACACTTCGCCCTACCGAACATGGAGAAGTGTGGGTAACTGAAGATGGAGGGGAAATCGATCAAGATCTTGGTCATTATGAACGATTTTTAGATATTAACATTCCAAAATATCATAATATTACTACAGGACAGGTATATGGAGCAGTTATTGATAAGGAGCGGAAAGGAAAATACCTTGGAAAAACCGTGCAACCTATTCCTCATGTCACAAATGA
Source organism: uncultured Thermoplasmatales archaeon (assembly GCA_964581795.1). Classification (GTDB taxonomy): domain Archaea; phylum Thermoplasmatota; class E2; order DHVEG-1; family DHVEG-1; genus EX4572-165. Next base: position 9,844 of record CAZOPW010000023.1, read on the forward strand.
AATTAAAAAACGAATTAGACGACCTGCAAAGGATAAAAATTATGATTTCATCCTCATAGAAATTGGGGGCACTGTCGGAGATTATGAAAACGTACTTTTTTTGGAAGCAACCCGTCAAATGAAACTTGAGGGAGATAAAGTCCTGTTTATCCATGTTACTTACGTTCCTGTCCTAGACGCATTAGGTGAGGCAAAAACAAAACCAACTCAACATTCAGTAAAATTACTTAGAGAAATTGGTATCCAACCAGATTTTATCGTAGCTCGAGCAGATGATCCATTAGATAACGTTCGGAAAGAGAAAATTGCATTGTTTTGTAACGTGGGCAAAGAAGATGTGATCAGTGATTCTAATATCGATCATGTATATGCTGTTCCACTGCTTTTTGAAGAGCAGCAGTTATGTAAAAAAATCCTTCGGAAAATGAGATTAAGAAAAGACGTTGAAGATGTAAAGCCTTGGAAGGAGTTTATTACAAAAATTCGAAATCTTGAAGAGAGTGTTACCATTGGTATTGTTGGAAAATATTTTGATATTGGTACGAGTCAACTCTCTGATTCATATATATCTGTTATCGAAGCGGTTAAACATGCTTCATGGAAAAACAATCTCATTCCGAAGATACAGTGGATTGATTCGAAAGAGTTTGAAGAAGATCCGCAAAAACTTTCATCTCTTGACCGTGTCGATGGGGTCATTGTACCGGGCGGATTTGGATTATCGGGGATTCAAGGGAAAATCGATACTATTTCATATACTCGAGAACAAAACATTCCCTATCTTGGATTATGTCTCGGTATGCAACTTGCAGTTGTTGAATATGCTCAAAACGTCTGTAGGTTAACAGGAGCTCATTCCAAAGAAGTAATTAAAGATACGAAATATCCTGTAATAGATTTTATTCCCGAGCAAGTTAATATCCTCCAAGAATCACGTTACGGAGCAACAATGAGGCTTGGTTCTTATCCTGCTATTCTTAAAGAAGGGACACGTGTTCATGAGTTATATGGGAAAGATAGAGTTGAAGAACGGCATCGTCATCGTTACGAAGTAAATCCTGATTTTGTAAAGACACTAGAAGAAGGTGGATTAGTGTTTTCTGGTCATTCACCAGATGGCGTTCTCATGGAATTTTTAGAACTATCAAATCATCCTTTCTTTATAGCCACACAAGCACATCCTGAATTTAAATCAAGACCGATAAAACCAGCACCTTTATTTGACGGTTTCATTAAAGCAGCTATTAAAAAAAAACGAAGTAATCCAAATAAATCTTTAGAACAACTCGCCTAAGAAAACTATCACTTGCCGATTCATTTCTTTCTAATTATTTTTTAAGTAAATAGCGTTTTTCGCGATCAATATCCGTAAAAAAATCAGCTGCTTCAATTAATTTATGTGACGTGGATTTTCCAAATGCAATGATTTCAACACGGCAACCAAGACTTTTTGAATGTTCCACTAATTCAGTAAAATCACCATCACCACTCACTAATACAATTACATCAAGTTTTGGTGCTAACCGCATAATATCCATAGCAATTCCAACATCCCAATCACCTTTTTTCGTTCCATCATAAAACACCTGGATATCCTTGGTTTTTACTTCAAAACCCATTCTTTCCAATGCATCATAAAACTGACTTTCATCTTTCACATCAGCTTTAATAACATATGCAATCGCTCGGATTAAAAAACGATTTGCAATTGCATCGTTTAATAATGATTTAAAATCAACTTTTTTACTATACAAATTACGAGCAGAATAATACATATTCTGCACATCGACAAACACTCCAATTCGTTGGTTTCTATGAACAACAGATATCATACTTACGCCTCCTAAACAACTTCATCATTAAAAAAGATATATGTAGCAATTAAAAAAAAGGGAAGAACGAATTTAGGATGATTTATTTTTTTCTTTTTTTTCCTTTACTGGAGGCATTGGTGGTTGATCAATCTTTAATCGAAGTTGACAACGTAAACATCGTTCAGCCTCCTTTACTGCTTCATCTTTGCTCATACAACATTCAACTTGTGTAAAACCTGGGAAACGTTCTTTAACTGGTTTCTTTCGAAGTTCTACTCGTTTTCGACCAGCGAAATTTTCTTCTCGACCTAAATAGGGGGATACCTCATCATGTTCGGTAAGATTCTGATCTATTTCACCTGATCCTCCAAGATACATATCAATAGAACTTGCAGCGACTCTTCCCATTTGAATTGCTTCAATAACTGAAGCGGGTCCACTTACAAGATCTCCTCCAGCATACACTCCTTTCTCAGATGTCTTTAAGGTCTCATCATCAACGATAACTCGGCCTCTCTTAGATAAATCAACACCAAAATTTTCAGGAACGTCACACTGTTGACCAATAGCCATAATCAATCGATCTATTTTTAAAATAAATTCACTGCCTTTAATAGGAACCGGGCGTCTTCGGCCACTAGCATCAGGTTCTCCAAGTTCCATTTTTACACATTCAACATGAATCTTACCCTTCTTTGGTATGATTCGGACAGGGTTTACTAGATATTGCATTTCAACTCCTTCATCAATTGCATCCTCGATTTCATGTTCATATGCCGGCATTTCCGATCGAGTTCGACGATACAACACTTTTACAGATTTTGCATTCATTCGCAGTGAACTTCGAGCAACATCAATAGCTACATTTCCCCCACCTACAACAGCAACATCTCCTTTGACATCCACTTTTTCCTTAAAATTAATCTTTTTTAATGTTTCAAGACCATCAAGTACTCTTGAATCGTCTTCACCAGGTAAACCTACGCTAAAACCTTTGGCTGCACCCATCGCTAAGAATACAGCATCAAAACCTTGATTAAATAACGACTTCGTTGAGGAAACAGTACTATTCGTCCGAATTTTCACACCGATTTCCTCAATTTCATTAATCTCCTTCTCCAATAATTCCGGTGGTAAGCGGTAGTCAGGAATACCTGCTTTCAGCCAACCACCAGGTTTTGGCATTGCCTCAAACACAGTGACATTATGGCCTTGTAACCGTAAAAACCATGCAGCAGTCAATCCTGCTGGACCAGCACCAACAATCGCGACTTTTTTACCGGTATCTTCCGCAATTGAAAGGTTATCTTTCCAACTCTTTTCATCTTGTTCAGCGACAAACCGTTTAATTTCCCTGATAGAAATCGGTTCGTTGATTTCTCCTCTACTGCATTCAACTTCACAAGGATGATGACACACTAATCCAAGAGTGTGCGGGAAAGGGAATTTCTCGCGAATTACTGCAATCGCATCATCAAACCTACCTTCAGCCGTATATCGAACATACCGAGGGATATCCGTACCTGCAGGGCAACCATGTTGACAAGGAATCAGCACTTCTTTTCGTTTCGCTTCATCTTCCTCAATTTCAGTTTTATCATACAACGCTCCAGATGGGCAAACCTCCACACATGCCCGACAAAATTTACATCCCGCTTCATCCATTGGATCCTCTTGATTTGTTCCAACTACCGTATCAATACCTCGATTGATTAATCCAATCGCTCCAACACCACGAACCTCCTGACACATCTGGACACAACGTCCGCACAAAATACATTTATTCATATCACGAACAAATAACGGCTCCTCATCAAAAATTGGTAACTCCTTAGACTCGGGTACATAATCAGATAGAATCCTGTTTACACCAACATAGTCAACAACCTTTTTTAATTGGCTGTTTAGCGGGATATCTTTTGGGTAATTACTTAAAATCAACCAAATTAAATTCTTCCGCAGATGCTGCAATTGCTCTGTGTTTGTTCGAATCACCATACCATCAGTTACCTTTGTATGACACGCAATAGGATAACCCCGAACATTCTCAATGTCCACAATACATAATCGACAAGAACCAATTGGATTCAAATTCGGATGATAACATAGATTTGGAATATACAGTCCAGCACCAACCGCTGCCTCTAGGATTGTTTGACCTTGTTTAGCATTCACTTTTTTTCCATCAATAGTTATTGAAATCATGATATCGCCATCACAGGACATTCAGTTATACACGATTTGCATTTGATACATTTTTCTTGGTTAATACGAGCAACTTCCCTTTTTTTCCATTCAATAGCATCAGCTGGACAAACCTGGTAACATCGTCCACATTTGATACATTTTGATTCATCAACCACGAAATCAACAAGTGGGGTACACACGTGTGCTGGACATGTGTCTTCTTTAATGTGAGCAAGATACTCTTCTTCAAAATATTTTATCGTAGTCAGTACAGGATTCGGAGCAGTATTCCCCAATCCACACAATGCAGTATCGATAATAGTTTGACTCATATCTTTTAAAAATGCGTAATGTTGCATCGTCCCTTGTCCATCAGTAATTTTCTCTAGTATTTCATGCATTCGTTTCAATCCAATTCGACACGGAACACATTTTCCACAGGATTCAGCTACCGTAAAACCAAGGAAAAACTTTGCAATATCAACCATACATGATCTCTGATCCATAACAACCATGCCTCCTGATCCCATAATAGCACCTGTTTCATTGATTGACTCATAATCAATGGGCGTATCAATTAACGATTCAGGAAGGCAACCACCAGAAGGGCCACCTAATTGCACTGCTTTGAAACCAATTCGTTTTTGTTTCATTCCACCTCCAGGCCCATAAATTAAATCTCGAATGCTCATTCCCATTGGAACTTCAACTAAGCCTGTGTTTTTCACTTGTCCGGCTAATGCAAATACTTTTGTTCCTTTGCTTTTCTTATAGCCAATATTTGCAAACCAATCAGCTCCATTCAAAACAATATGTCTTACATTTGCAAATGTTTCAACATTGTTGATATTCGTTGGTTTTCCCCACAATCCCTGATTAGCTGGATATGGTGGCCGTGGATGCGGCATTCCTCTTTTCCCTTCAATGGAAGCCATAAGTGCAGTTTCCTCACCACACACAAACGCTCCTGCTCCTTCTTTAACATGTAAATGAAAAGAAAAATCCGAATCAAAAATATGATCTCCTAAAAAACCCTCATTTTCCGCTTGTTTAATCGCTTTTCGTAAAATCTTTAATGCTAATGGATACTCCGCTCGGCAATACACATATCCTTCTGAGGCTCCAATCGCATACGCTCCGATAATCATTCCTTCAATTACAGAATGAGGATCCCCTTCCAAGATACTTCGATCCATAAAGGCCCCCGGATCTCCTTCATCTGCGTTACAAATAATATATTTTTCATCACCAGCGGCTTTATGACAAAACTGCCATTTCAAACCAGTTGGAAAACCTGCTCCTCCTCTGCCTCTAAGACCAGAATCTTTCATGATTTCTATTATGTCATCTGGTTTCATTTTCAACGCTTTTTTTGCAGCAGTATATCCTTTTTTACCAAGGTATTCTGATATGTTTTCAGGATCAATTTCACCACAATTTTGTAATACTATTCGTTTTTGATCCTTAAAAAACTGGTCATAATCTTTTCCAACAAGTAATTTTTTTACTGGTTCGCCATTTTTTAAATGTGAAGTGACAATTTGTTTTACATCATCTTCTGAAACTCGTTCATACACACTTTTTGATCCATCTTCAAAAATTATGTCTACTAGCACATCACGAAATAATCCTCTATCTCCTGTCTTAATCACGTTGAATTTTCCTGATAATCCCTGTTGTTTGAGATGATGTTTGAATGCATCAGCAACATCATATGCTCCAGCAGAAATGCCACTTGTTCCAGCACATACTTGGATGCGGCAAGTCATTTAATTTTCCTCCTTAGCTTTATATTTTTGAATGATTTGATCAACTTTTTTAAAATCACATCCCCCATAAAAATCCTCATCTACCATAATAACGGGAGCCATTCCACAACATCCAAGACAGGCTACTCTTTCTAATGAAAAAATTCCATCTTCCGTTGTTTCTCCATCATTTATGTGTAATTTATCTGAAATATAATCAAGTAATGCTTTGCCTCCCATTACATGACACGCAGTACCCTGACAGACTTTAATTGTGTGTTTTCCTCTAGGAGAGGTATAAAATTGGGTATAAAACGTTAAAACACCGTAAATCTCTGAAGGATACATATCAAATGATTTTGCAATTAATTTTACTGCTTCATTTGGAACATATCCAAATTCTTTTTGAATATCTTGGAGTAAAGGGATAAGAATGCCTTTCTTCCCCCGATATGAATCGATTATCTTCTTAATTTTCATCACATTTGATGTCATAGTTATCACACAAAAGTTTCTGCCATTTTTTCATATGAATTGTAGTCAACAAATATATTAATATCATGACGGGTTTATATTACGGTATTGTATCTTGAATATAGGGTATAAATTAATAGTTTACTGTATAGATTTCCTGCCATTTATTTGAATCATTTTGTGCAAATAATTGGAGATAATCATAGTATAAGATCAGAATAATACGAATAATTCGAGAAAATAATTTAAATATGATTTTTAAATTAAATTTTTAATTGATTTTTTTACAACAGCTGCTTTTCTTTTTCTTCCATTAATCTTAATAATTAATGGTTCAGAAAAATGAATGTGTCGAACATACTGCATATCATGCTGAGATGGTTTGTCTTTTAAAAACTTCCAATCGATAAATTCATTTGCTTTTCCATACGGTACATGTATATAACCAATACCCTGAGCGGTAATGTTTTGTAAAAAATGTGTCCCTTGAGAAGGTTTCACACGAAAATCATCCAAATCTGTTTCTACAATGATTTTTGCCGCTGAAATCTGTGCCCATTTAACCGGGATTCCAAGCCATCTATCCTGTGTTCCAAATCGTCCTGGTCCAATTAGCATATATGGTTTCTTTTGTTCTGAAAAAATAGAGTTCAGTACATCAATTTCATGTGCAATTTTTATTGTATCTGAAGAATTAAATCGATGAGGATCGACAAAAACCACATCATGAATAGAAGAATACACTCCATGACCTAAGGAATGGTAGGACTGAATAATCATATCGTCTTTTTTGATGTTTTGGAATGAGACATGTTGCTGTTCTTTAGAGACAATTAATGGACGAATTTGTAATATCGCAAATTCAGGACGGTTCAACTCATTATTTACAGTAGGAAGATTTACTGCGAATTCAATTTCAACAGGACAACCCATTGCTTGTTCTCCTCTAAAGAGTAAATCAGTTAATACATCAGTAAATGAAAAAGAAGGATATTTCAATATTCCCGCAAAAGTGATAAGATTAGGGAATTCATCAGATATTCCATCACGAATTCGCCCATCATTTTGATCAAAGTAACTTACCACCTCATCTAAGCCACCATCAGAGATAAGATCAGAAGTAGGAAGTTTTCTTAGCGTTAATGTTTCCCTTTCGTCCAAAGCACGTTCAGATGAAGTAATATCTAAAACATATGCTGTATTTTGTGCATTTTCAAGGATTTGTTCAATAGATGAAAAATCTGGAAGAATGTTTGGATGACGAGGACAAAAACGAAGTACATGTTCACCGCCAACAACAGCGGTTCCCAATCCAACTGCAATATTAACAATACCCTCCCTTGCTTTTTGTCTTCCCACAGGATAATAATTATAAGATTGCGCAACTCCTGAAAACGTTGGATAAAAACGATTGCCATATTTTTTTCCTACAAGTTCTTGAATAATAACTGCCATTTTTTCTTCTTCAGCTGTTGCCGCAGTTGACTCAATATAGTGACGTGCATCTCGATAAAAAACAGAGGCATACACTAACTTTATTGCATCACAGAGTTGTTTCAATCGGATTGCATCATCTTTATGATTATTTGAAAGCATATATGTTGAATATAACCCAGCAAAAGGATGATTTTGAGAATCTTCAAGTAAACTCGAAGATCGAACGGCTAAGGGATTTGTAAAATTATCAAGCATTATCGCCAATCGCTCCTTTAATTCCACTGGAAGAGATCCAGATAAGAAATGTGAAGCGACTTGCTTTTCAGAAATACTAGGCCCGTCAAAAAAATTCGATAAATCATTATCTATCATAAATTGATCGAAATACTCCGTAGCTATAGCCACCGTATTAGGGACAAGTAACTTGACATCATTGAATTTCGATTGTAAACTAAATCTATGTAAAATTTTTCTAATGAACGCGATGCCTCTTCCTTTACCGCCAAGCGAACCATTACCAATCCGAGTGAATGTTGAATCAAACTCAAATGTTTGTAAAGAGAAATCAGTAATCACTCCAAGTTGACGTTTACGTCGAGTTTCATTAAAAACGTGGAGTAAATGAGCGCGAACCTCTGAAAGACTAGTGAAATCAGAAACGGATTTGTTTTGTAATATTTTAGCAAGTGTAAATTCTCCTCGAGCAAGAAGCCAATTGGAAAAATCATTTCTCTGCGCGTGAAAACGAACAGATTCTAATGGAAGATGTTGGATCATTTTTTCGAATTCTTCCATTGAAGATGCTCTACCTAATTCTTTATAATTGGATGCTTCATTTTTTTCTTTCTTAGATTTATTTCTAATTGGTTGAAGAAAAACAAAATCTCCAAAACCCAAATGATCTAATAAAAATTGATGAATATTTTGAAGTAAATGTGAAGAATATTTATATAAAAAAACAACACCTAATTGTTCTGCCTTTTCTTGATTATCCACTAAAGCAGACTGCATAAGGACAGGTAAAAATGGATTCTTTTTTCGAATTTGCTTAATTAATGAAAATCCTGCAGATGTGTCCTTTTCCCCATTATGGTAAAATCCAACATCACTAATAATCCCAAGTACATTGTTTTCATATATTTCATATAAATGCATTGCTTCCTCATACGTACTAGCCAGTAAGATTTTTGGTCGAGCTCTTCTGCGTAATAAACGTTGTACCTCATTAACGTCTTCTGAAATAGCTCGTTCAGTTTGTTTCACAATTTCTGAGTACAATAATGGTAGAAACATGGAGTAATGACGTATTGAATCCTCAACTAAAATAAGAACACGAACATTCCCGTTCTTTGTATCATATGGTGCATTGATTTTATCTTCGAGAAGTTTGACAAGGGCCAAAAAAAGTTTTGAATCTCCTACCCAATAAAAGGAGGCGTCAATGTGTTTACTTAAAGCTTTTTTTTGGATTTTCACTAAATCAGCAGTATCTGTTGCAAGTAAGAAAACTGGTGTTCCATCACATAGACGTTTTATTTTTTCACCAAAAACAAATGGATCCATACCTATGTTTTTTGACATGGTGATAACTAAATCGTAAGATTTTTTTTGGAGTTGAATCAATGCTTCTTTTCCAGATTTCACTCGTGTTACTCGAGGTGGCGAACTCAATTGTAAATCACGATATTCTCCAATTACCATTTCAGAGATTAATCCTTCTTCTTCAATAATGAATGCATCATATAAACTTGAAACAAGTAAAATCTCCCTGACCTTAAATGGCATGAGCTGATGTATTGTTTGACTTTCTAAATCTAATGAATCAGATGTAGAGTTCCTTTGAAGAGGAGTGTAAAACGTGGATTCATTCAAATTTTTCACGTCAATTGTTCATCAATAACACACAAGAATAGAATAAACACTTTTAATGGTTACAATCCAAAAAAATTAAAGAAGAAAGGAAGGAAAGATGGTTTTAGACGACACCTTGATCCAACATTGCATCTGCTACCTTTACGAAACCAGCGATATTAGCTCCTTTTATATAATTCACATAATCGCCCTCTTTCCCGTGTTTCATACAAGCAGCATGAATATTGACCATGATGTTTCGAAGTTTTTCATCAACTTCCTCTCGTGACCAAGAAATCCTCATACTATTCTGGCTCATCTCTAAACCACTGGTTGCAACCCCTCCAGCATTTGCTGCTTTACCAGGAGCAAATAAAATTTTTGCATCCTGGAAAACCTTAACTCCTTCTGGAGTGGTGGGCATGTTTGCTCCTTCAGACACACAAATACAACCGTTATCAACTAGCGTTTGTGCGTCTTTTTTGCTAATTTCATTTTGTGTTGCAGATGGAAATGCCACATCACAAGCAACACTCCAAGGGCGTTTTCCTGCTTCATAGGTAACATTGTACTCTTCAGCATATTCTTTGATACGCCCTCGTTTGATATTTTTTAATTCCATTACATACCTAAGTTTCTTTTCATCAATTCCATCAGGATCATGAATCATACCTGACGAATCAGATAAGGTGACTACCTTTCCACCAAGTTGCAAAACTTTTTCAGTAGTATATTGTGCAACATTTCCAGATCCTGATATTGCAACTGTTTTTCCTTTTAATGATTCCTTTTTTGTCTTTAACATTTCAACGGCCATATATGTTGATCCGTACCCTGTTGCTTCAGGTCGTATGAGACTTCCACCCCAGTTTAATCCTTTTCCAGTAAGAACCCCTGAAAATTCATTTTTTAATCGTTTATATTGACCAAATAAATATCCAATCTCTCGTCCACCGACACCAATATCTCCTGCAGGAACATCTGTGTTTGGGCCAATATGACGATATAATTCAGTCATGAAACTCTGACAAAATCGCATGACTTCATTATCGGATTTTCCTTTGGGATCAAAGTCTGATCCTCCTTTCCCACCACCCAATGGTAACTGGGTAAGGCTATTTTTAAAAACTTGTTCAAATGCAAGGAATTTTAGGATGCTTAAATTTACACTTGGATGAAATCGAAGACCTCCTTTATATGGTCCAAGAGCACTATTCATTTCAATGCGGAAACCTCGGTTGATTTGAACGTCTCCACCATCATCAATCCAAGGAACTCTAAACATAACAACACGTTCAGGTTCAGTCATTCGTTCTAGAATCCTTGCTTGTTTGTATCGTGGATGTTTGTTTATGTATGGCATCAGTGTTTCAACTACTTCCTCAACGGCTTGATGGAATTCTTTTTCACCATGGTTTTTCTCTTTAATTTTATCCATGAATGTTTCAATGTCTTTTTCTACGCCCATTCTGTATTCACTCCCGATAATATGAGTTGATTGAATAAATGAATCATATTAAAAGATTATGATGTTGATCTTAGTTTTTTTGTAAAAAATTATTTTCTTTATTTACCGTTTTACTATTATATTTCGTTATTTGCCGTAAAAAAGGTAATAGATGTTAAAACTATGTTTTTATTAAATTAAAACAAATGATATTTAAGCAAAAGCTAATTTATGATATTGATTTTAATTATACAACGTGGATGAGGAATAAAAAAGATGAATGAACAGTATGCAATAGACAATATTATTAATGAAACTAATGAACAAAATGTCCTTTTTATACGACTTCAATTCCTAGACACTCTTGGCATCCCAAAAAATATCGTGATACCTGCAAATCGTTTGGAAGATGCATTGATAGATGGTATCCCTTTTGATGGATCATCAATTGTAGGATATGCAACTATCGAAGAATCGGATAAAATTGCTAAACCACTCCCAGAAAGTTATGTGATTTTACCTGAATCACTCGAAAAGAGGAAAACTGCTAGATTGATTTGTGATATTTATGAACCTGATGGCACCCGCAGTCCAGCAGATACAAAATATGTTTTAGAACGCGTTATGCACCAAGCACAACAAAAAGGATTGATTTTCAACACCGGCCCAGAATGTGAATTTTTCTTATTCAAAAAAAATGGGGAGGAGTCAACCCTTATTCCAAATGATTCAGCGGGATATTTTGATTTATCTCACAGAGATTTGGCTGAAGGTGTAAGATCTGACATATCAATTGCATTAGAAAACGTTGGAATTCAAACACATACTTCTCATCATGAGGTTTCAGATGGGCAACACGAAATCAACTTCAAATATGATGACGCGATCACTACCGCTGAAAATGTGATAACGTTAAAATACGTTACAAAAATTATTGCAAATAAACATTCACTTCATGCTTCTTTTATGCCTAAACCAATTTTTGGTTTAAATGGATCCGGGATGCATACTCATATGTCAATTCTTAATCATAATGGAGAAAATGTGTTCTATGATGAAAACAATCAATTTCATTTGAGTCATATTGCTACTTCCTTTATTGCAGGCTTATTAAAATATATCAAAGAAATTACTGGTATCCTCAATCCAACTGTAAATTCATATAAACGATTGGTCCCAGGATATGAAGCACCAACATACATTTCATGGGCTAATAGAAATCGTAGTGCGCTTATACGAATTCCTGCAGGAACAAAACAAGGTGCTCGCTGCGAGCTCCGTAGTCCAGATTTGTCTGGTAATCCATACTTACAATTCGCTGTTATGTTAGCCGCAGGATTAAAAGGTATTGAAAACAATCTTTCTCCACCAGAACCAATTGAAAAAAATATTTATCGATTAACTAAAACTGAAAAAGAGAGGTATAATATCGATCGGTTGCCAGAAAGTCTTGGTCATGCACTTGCAATTATGAAAGAAAGTATGCTTGTTAAGGAAACACTTGGTGAGCATATTTATGAAAATTATGTTCATGTAAAAAAAGGACAATGGGAAGATTATCGGAAGCAGGTTACTCCATGGGAAATAAACAAGTATCTTTCCTTAATTTAAGCAACAAATACTTTAAATGAAATTATTTGATTACAATTCCAATAATAAAAGTATAATGGTAATCACATGGGTTTTGAAATTCGAGTCGTTAGTAATACTCCATTAATTGGTGAGGAGAATGTAGAAAATGCAGCAAAAACTTTTCTTTACCAAATTGGATATTTATCAAAAGGATCTGATCCAAAAATTCCTTTTACAATTTTTACAGAATATTTTATAAAACATCCAGAAAAAGCATGGTTCGTAGAAGAATTGGCAACGAAATTGGGTGCTTCAAAACCAACAATATATCGACACTTAAATAAGTTAAAAGGATTGGATCTATTAGAGGAAATTCAAGCTATAGATGAACGAACAAATCAACATAAAAAAGCATATCGATTGCGTTATGGGAATTTCAAAAAGGCATGGAATTTTGTTGAAGCACATGTGAAAGTTGCTGTTGAAAATTATGGAAAAACCGTTGAGCATATTCAACACCTCGTTGAAAAACAGAATCAGGAGTAGTGCAAATGAAGAAAAAACCAGAACTTGAACTAACTAAAGGTTCGGAGTATAAAATATATTCATTAAGCAGTCGAAATAGTACTATGGAGAGCGTTGGAATTTTTAAAGGATATACAACAATTGGTTCAGATGAAATTGGATTTTTATTGCAATTAAACCATTCTGAGGAACAAGAACAAAAAGGAATAATGAGGATTATTCCTCTTCATGCAGTTCTTGCTATTGATGTGATAAAAGCGGAGCCGAAAAATACCGAAAAAGAAGATACTGAAATTCCACATTACGTTGGTTGAAATGCATTTTCTCTTTTTCCATTTTTTTAGAAATATATCATTTCTTTTTGTTTCGTTAAATAAATTTTTTTATGAAAAATCATAAACATTTATGTAGCTAAACATGATATCATTTTTAGGCAAAAAATGGGGGATATAAAACGACTTTTTAAGTCGGTTTAATGCTCTATCCTGATTCCTTACCAACAGGGTGGCGGAGTGTGTTTATCATCTCCCTGCCACTCTGTTAAGCTTAAATTTTATAAATATAATATAAAAATAAAAATGATATAAATTTTGACGTATGATTTATAAAAGCCTTGTCTGTGATCGTACTTTATAATTACTTAATTCATCATACACAGGATCTTCTTTTAAAATATCAAATAATTCGTCAGATGGTGAAGATAATTTGATTTCACGTGTTCTACCATAACGACCTTTTGAAATAACCCGTGCAGTAATGATTCCAAGCATATCGAGTTCAGATATTAAATCAGCAATACGCCGTTGAGTTAATGAGTCCGTGCGTGTTCTTTTACAAAGGTCCTTATAGATTTCGTAAACTTCCCCAGTTGTCATACTTGTTGGAGAACTTGATTTTTTATCATGTTCTTCTTGTAACAAAATAGCAAGCAGTATCAACTTTGATTGTGTAGGAAGTGTTCGCACGACTTCATTTATTCGGTTTAACTCAATTTTATTTTGAGCGATTCGGACAAATTTTTTTGTAACTTTAATGACCCCTTGCCGATCAGCTAACTCGGCAGACATCCGAAGTAAATCAAGCGCTCTTCGTGCATCTCCATGCTCTTGAGCAGCAAGTGCAGAACATAAAGGAACTACATCATCATCAATAGAACCTGGTTTTAATGCTATGTTAATACGTTGTCGTAAGATATCTTGCAATTGACTTGCATCATATGGAGGAAAAATAAGATTTTCCTCGCCAAGACTTGATTTAACTCTTGGGTCAAGAAACTCAGTGAATTTAAGATCATTTGATATACCAACAATTGAGACTTTTGCTTTTGATAGTTGAGTGTTTATTCTCGAAAGATTGTATAATGCTTCATCACCTTTTAATTTGTCGATTTCATCTAGTATAATAACAGTTACTCCGCCAGTTTTATCAATCATTTTTTGTAATTTTGCGAATACTTCATCAGTCGGCCAACCAGTAAATGGGATTCGTTCAGACCATTCATTAATAAAATGATTTGCTATATTTTGAAGAAGTCTGTATTGTGTATCAACAACTTCACAATTTATATAAACGAAATTAACATGTTTTCCCACTTCAGTTCCTTTTTTTAAGAGTTCCTCTCCGACATACTTTGTCACGATAGTTTTTCCAGTACCTGTTTTTCCATACATAAATACGTTTGATGGAGTTTCACCTCGTAACGCAGGAACTAAAATAGAAGCAAGCTCGTTGATTTGCTCCTCTCGATGTGGAAGAACATTAGGCATATATGATGGTCTCATTGCCTCACGATCAATGAATAAACCATCCGATTTGAGTAATCGACCAAAGATATCACTATTTACCGTTTTCGCTGGAAAGAAACTCACCCCAGAATGGTGAATGTAAAAGACGGTATTTAATATTACGTGTTTAATGAAAAAATGGTTAGGATAAGCTGTGTCATTCAGTTTTTCTTTTATCTCTTTTATATGTTATAGAGAGGCCTTTGTTTCCACTGGAAATATTTTTTAGAGGTTCTCAATATTTTCCATGAAAGTGATTAACATGAAAATATAACTTATTTTATTTGATATAAATATAATATTCATTCAGCAAAAAGTTCATATATACTTAATTAAATACATAAATGGATATACTCACGTTTTATTGTATATTGTTTTCTCTAATACTCACAAAAATATTCTTCCACACGAAATAAAGGGGTGTCTTAACCAAGTGTATCTTAGAAAAAACTAATTTTTTAAAATATAACCAAATGAAAATTACGATGAAATAAACTATATTTCGCAAAAAAATAAAGAGAAAAAAGAGACAAAAATATCTCTTCTTTTATCCACCTATTATAACAACATCTTTGACTGATTTGATGGTGTTAAATGGAAAAACAAGATTACCTTGTTTATCTAAATGATATAATCTTGGATCTACATCATCAGATGGTTCGACGAGGACATCAACGAGTTCACCAGTTCGCTCGTCAACTGTAGAATTTCGAAGTATCCCAAGATATAATCCTTCTTCACTCATAACTGTTTTTCCACGTAATTCATTTTCTGTGATTTTCATGATGTTATCCCACCTCAATTTCATATTATTTTTATTAAATCACATATATTGAATATCTTTGTCTCTTTTATCCTTTTTGGCTATACCACTACCAAGGTCCTTAGACACTTTCTTATAATATTCAATCAAATCTTTCGTCAAACTCGCTCTAATTCCTTCCATTGCCTTTGTGAAATGATCTTTCGTCACCTTTTTCACCTTGATATCCCCGCGAAGCGCAACCATTGCTGCTTCACGACATAAAGCTTCAATATCCGCACCGGAAAAACCTTCTGTTTCACTCGCTAATTCATCTATTGAAACATCTTTATCTAAAGGCATGTTCTTGGTATGAATCTTAAATATCTCCTCACGAGCTTTACGATCTGGTGATGGCGTCATTATTAACCGATCAAATCTACCTGGTCTTAGTAAACTAGAGTCTATTATATCTGGTCTATTAGTTGCTCCAATGATTACAACTCCTTCCATACTCTCTAGACCATCAATACTTGTTAATAACTGGTTTACTACACTTTCTGTAACATGTGAACCAGAATACGCACCTCTTCTTGGAGCTATGGCATCAAGTTCATCAAGAAAAACAATAGAAGGAGCGACCTGTTTTGCTTTCTTAAATAATTCACGGACTGCCTTTTCACTTTCACCAACCCATTTGCTCATAACCTCTGGTCCTTTGATTGAAATGAAATTTGCATCTGATTCATTTGCAACCGCTTTAGCTAGTAATGTTTTCCCGGTACCTGGTGGTCCATACAAAAGAATTCCTCTAGGAGCATTGATTCCTAAACGCTTAAAAACCTCTGGCTGGGAAAGTGGCCATTCAACAGATTCTCTCAATTGTTGTTTTACATCCTCAAGTCCACCAACATCTTTCCAATTTACTCTAGGGACTTCGACGAAAAACTCTCTCATAGCTGAAGGTTCAATACCTCGTTGCGCATTCTTGAAATCATCCATTGTTACCTCCATTTTTTCTAATACCTCCACTGGGATTGGTTTATCAAGATCAATCTCAGGAAGATACCGTCGTAATGCATTCATTGCTGATTCACGAGCAAGAGCTGCTAAATCTGCACCAACATATCCATAAGTTCTATCCGCAAGTTTTTCTAAATCAACATTATCTGCTTTTGGCATCCCTCTTGTATGAATTTGAATGATCTCCTTTCGTCCATCCCTATCTGGGGCGTCAATACGAATTTCTCTATCAAATCTTCCAGGTCTTCGTAATGCAGGATCAAGCGAATCTGGGATATTTGTCGCACCAATAACAATAAGTTTTCCACGTCCTTTCAATCCATCCATTAATGTAAGTAACTGAGAGACCACTCGTTTTTCTACCTCACCATGTGTTTCACTTCTTTTACCAGCAATAGCATCAATCTCATCAATAAAAACAATTGAAGGTGCATTTTTTTCTGCTTCATCAAATATCTTTCGAAGATTTTCTTCGCTTTGTCCATAAAATTTGGACATGATTTCAGGACCATTTATAGTATAAAAATTAGCTCCTGATTCGTTAGCCACAGCTTTTGCAATTAATGTTTTTCCTGTGCCCGGTGGTCCATGAAGAAGAACTCCTTTTGGTGGATCTATACCAAGACGATTAAATATTTTCGGATGCTTAATTGGTAATTGAATCATTTCTTTGACTCTTTCAAGTTCGTCCTTTAATCCGCCAATATCTTCATAACTTACTCTTGGGCCTTCTGGTTCCATTTGTTGAGCTGCTTCTTCCTTAACTCTGATGACTGTTTCTTCATTTATTGACACGATTCCAGAAGGATTTGTATTGATGATAGCAAAAGGAAGAGCACTTCCAAAAAGAGCAATTCCGGGAATAATAATATTATCTCCTTTTGTTATAGGTCGTTTCAATAACCCTTTTTTGATTAATACTTCAATTCCACTACCAAATTGTATTTGTTGACCTTTTGATATTAATGGAGCGAGAGTAACCGTTTTTGCTGATTTTACATCTGCCTTTCTGATAGTTACGTTATCGCCTAATCCAACACCAGTGTTCTTTCTAGTAAGGTTATCTATCCGAATAATTCGTTTTCCTTCATCCGTGGGATGTGCTCTCCAGACAACTGATGCAGTACTCTTTTGCCCTTCGATTTCGATTACATCTCCAATGGAAAGATCAAGTTCCATTCTTGTTTGATGGTCTATTCGAGCTCTTCCATATCCAACGTCTTGTTGAAATGCTTCTGATACTTTCAAAACTACTTCCTTTTTAATCATGAGCCTCACCAATTAATAGTTAATTTCATTTGAGATCTTTATAATTCTATAGTCAGTATTCATCATTCATGTAAATAGTTTGTTTTTAAAATGTTTAATTTTCAATTAATTTTATGTTTGTTTTGGTTTTGACTTGATTTTATTTATAAATTTTTACTATCTTAATTCATTTAATATTTATTTACATGATTATCCGCTAAGAATATTTTTGAATACTATCACTACTATAAATATATTTCTATTATATGAACGAGTAAAATCAAAAGATTAAATGAGAAATTTATAAGAATTCGAATATTATATAATGAATTAATAAAAATAATAATTTAATTAATTATAAAAAAAATACGAAAAAATAAAACAAAAGATAGAACAATATTAAAATTAATAGTTATAGAATAATTTATTTTAATTTACGTACATAATAAAAATAATTTTAAACATATGATTAATTCTATATTTTAATAAAATGAAAATAAACTTGAACATATTAAGCAACAAATTCAAAAGAATCCCCGTGAAAAAACTCACTCTTATGTTATCTATTATCGGAGTATGTGTACTGTACGGTCTTTCACTCTTTCAACAACCAATTCTTTTAACCTCATTACAATCCATAGAAGATTTTGAAGGAAAGGAAGTAACTATCTCAGGAACAATTTTAGATTACACCACAACAAACTACGGAAGCCAGCTTATTACTATACAATGCAATAAAAAAGATCTCACAATCTTTTCAGAAAACACACTACCAATACATAAAGGAGACACAATACAGGCAACAGGTACCGTACAAAAATACAAGGATTCATGGGAACTCATCATATCAAACCCTAAATCAACAAAAATAACTACTAATTGGCAAAATAAAACAATTGAGATTAGCGAATTAGCGAAGCATCCGAAAGACTATCAAAACATACCCCTCAACATCACAGGATGTATCGACCTCAAATATAATGATTTAATTTATCTGACAGATCAGTCAAAAAATTATTCAATTCCGCTCATTCAATCAAACCTCTCACTACCTGACACTGGAACCAATGTCTTTGTTCATGCGACATTAACTTACGATCCCCTTCATTTACGTTACATCTTAACAGAATGTGAAAAAATCCAATTAGAACCTAGTCAGAATGAGGAGTTTCAATGATACTGCCATTCATTTTAATTATAACATTCTGCATCTTGGGGGTTATTACGGGAATTTTAACAGGACTTCTCCCTGGACTACACGTGAACAACATAGCCTTGATTCTTCTTACCATTTCCCCCT
The DNA here is from genome assembly GCA_964581795.1 of uncultured Thermoplasmatales archaeon. Taxonomy (GTDB): domain Archaea; phylum Thermoplasmatota; class E2; order DHVEG-1; family DHVEG-1; genus EX4572-165. Next base: position 28,996 of record CAZOPW010000023.1, read on the forward strand.
CAATAATCCTCTTATTACAACCTTTAGAAAGTGCAGGTATAACACCAACATTTTCTCTAATTCTCATTGCAGTTTTTATTATATCTGTATCGATCTCACATACATTTCACGACACAATTCCAACAACTTTTCTC
>CAZOPW010000024.1:0-28475 GCA_964581795.1 uncultured Thermoplasmatales archaeon
ATTGAAAAAACTTTTTTATTAATTCTTTTTTTTCTTCATTAATTTTATGAATTTTTTTTAATTCATCTTCAAATGATTACGATATTGATATTAAAAAAATGTTTTTTTTACAAAATGATAATTTTGTCAATGATACCTTATATAGGATAAAAAAAAGAATATTTCACTGGAAGGTGGTGAAGGATGAATGCACAATTGAATAAAAAAACTGCTTCCGTGATGCACTCTAACGAATGCCCGTCTGAACCAATGTTTAGTGAGACCTTTGTTAAAGCACTAACTGGAATATTCTTTGATGATTAAATTTCTTCTTCCTTTTTATTTTGTGCATGCCCCCGATTCATCCTTTTCATCCACCCCTATTTTTCATATATTATAAAACTGGTGAATGGTAACATTTTTGAAACCTTGATTGATTGACATCCTTAGATCTTATGAAAATTGATCCATGGAGTTCCTCAACATATCAAGACTACGCCCGATTAAGAGATGAATTTGGTATTGCAGCATTTTCTGAACAGCAATGGAAACAATTACCCCATCCTCATCGATTATTACGACGTGGTGTCGTATTCGGTCAACGCGATTTTTCTCTCATCAACCGCGCAATACAACAACAGCGTCCATGGGCGATTTTAACAGGACTTATGCCTTCAGGTAAAATGCATCTAGGACATAAAATGATAATTGACGAAGTGATCTATTATCAAAGTATTGGTGCTGATGTGTTTATTGCTGTTGCAGATATTGAATCTTATGGAACACGTGGATACACACTAAAACAAACAAAGAAACTTGCATTAGAAGAATACATCAAAAATTATATAGCACTTGGGTTAAAACCAAAACGATGTCATATTTACTTTCAATCAAAAAATCAAGATGTCAAAGATTTAGCATATCTTCTTGGGAAAAAAGTGAATTGGTCTCAGATGACTGCAACCTATGGTTTTGACGGTCAAACAAATATGACTCATGTGTTTTCGCCGTTGATTCAAACAGGAGATATTCTACATGTCCAACTCAAAGATCATGGTGGTATCAGACCAGTACTTGTCCCAGTTGGAGTTGATCAGGATCCGCATATTCGATTGAGTAGAGATATTGCCAAAGCTCATCGATTGTATAATGTCACAAAAACAAAAGATGAAAAGATTGGAGTATTTGTCAAACCAGATGAAGATGTAAATTTACTTTTAGATAATGCAGAACAAATTTTACGGAAGAATGATTTTACCTCGTTAAAAAGAATTACTGATTACAAAGCAATCTATATTCAAGATGCTACAGAAGATCATATCACTCAGATTGATGAACTTCTTGCTTATTCTGAACCAGAATTTGATGGATATGGTTTCCTCCCCCCTGCGGCAACGTTTCATCGGTTTATGACAGGGCTGACTGGTGAAAAAATGTCTTCTTCAAAACCGGAGAGTGCTATATTTCTTACAGATTCACCAGATGAAGCAAAAAAGAAGATTATGCATGCAAAAACTGGTGGAGCAGTAACCCTTGAACAGCAAAAAAAGGATGGAGGAAACCCTGATGATTGTATGATTTATGAATTGTTCTTATATCATCTTATAGAGGATGATGAATTACTTCATTCAATTTATAGCTCGTGTCGTCAAGGGGAGCGTTTATGTGGTCATTGTAAACAACTTGCTGCTGAAAAAATGAGTGATCTTTTAACTGATCTTGCTGAAAAACGTGCTCAAGCAGATGAAAAAATTGATGAATACATTAAGTAAGAAAAAAGACTCATTAAAAAAATTTTATTATTTTCATTAAAGTTGCTACCGTTTTTTTAATCATAACCAGTATAATATCCTTGGTTTTTTGCTAATTGGTGAAATCGTTGATCGATTTTTTTCTGCTGTTGTTTTCCATGTTCTTTGACTTTTTGCATGGATTCAACTGATTTAGTTGCTTCTCCTTTTATGGGCATGCTCATCCCCTTGTTTTCACCATGGAACATACTTTGTATGATTTCATCTGGTGTGACTCCATTTTTGATGTTTTCAGTCATTTTTTTGATATCTCCTTGAATAATTCCAAAGCGGTGAGATTGCTTCCGAAGTTCTTCAGTGACATCTTCATCAATCTTTCGGGCAACTTTTCCTCCTACACCGATATGCTGAAATGGATTTTTTTGATATTCTTTTAAGTAAAATAATCCTATTTTTGGATGGTGTAAATAATAATCATCAGAAAGATAATGATTATTTTTTCCAAATGAAGCCATCCATCCTGTTGGATGCTTTTTTCCATAATGAATAATATCGTTTAATACATCCTCACGATTCTTAATTTTCATCGATTAAACTCCAAAGAAATATATATGATGGTGATTAAAAACGATTTGGGTAAAAAATACTAATAAAAAAGGTAAAATAAAAATTATTTTTTCTTTTAATTGATTTGTGCAGCAAGTTTTTTTGCGCGATTAGCGACAACAAAGGATTTTGTGATAAATTCGATTTCTTTTGCTTCGGTTTTTCCAGATACTGTTCCAACAATTATCATTTTGATTCATTCCTCACTACCTATTTTGTTTTTGAGCTTATTAAAGAATTATTGTACATTTATTATCTACCTTCATGAACACTTCGTATCATTTCTATAAAAAAACAAAACCGTTTGTAAAAAAGAATATTAGCTTTTTCCAAATATGTTATCAATCATCCATTTAGCATCAAATGGGATTTGTTCATCATATTCTTGACCGACACCAATGAATAATAATGGTTTACCAATTGTATACGCCACAGAAAGCGCACTTCCACCCTTTGCATCAGTATCTACTTTTGTGAGGATAACACCATCTATGCCAACGATTTCATTGAACCGTTTTGCCTGTTCAACCGCATCATTTCCAGAGAGTGCATCTCCAACAAAGAGGATGAGATCTGGTTGAGATACTCGTTTGATTTTAGCCATTTCATCCATGAGGTTTACATTCGTTTGCATCCTACCTGCAGTATCAAGTAAAACAACATCTTTATGTTTTGCTTTTGCATGTTCAATGGCATCATAAGCAACTGCAGCAGGATCTGCACCTGGCCCATGTTTTATGATTTTAACGCCAACATTTTTTGCATGTATCCCTAATTGTTCAATAGCCCCGGCTCTAAAGGTGTCACCAGCAGCCATGACACTTGAGTAACCTTTGTTTTTGAGGACTGTAGCCATTTTAGCAATAGAAAGCGTTTTTCCGCTTCCGTTTACTCCAACAAACATAATTACTATTGGTTTCTCTTTTTCTTCAATGAATTGATCAAAATTAAATTTATTTGATTCTAACACATGTGATATTGCATGACGTAATACATTTTCAACGGTTTCATTAATGCTCCCTCGTTTTATCGGAATATTTCGTAATTCTTCTTTGATATCTTTTTTAATTGATTCTATAACGTTATAAGCAACATCTGATTCTAATAAACCAATTTCAAGTTCCCATAATAAGTCATCAAGTTTTTCTTCACTTATTTTTCTTCCGGAGGCCGCATCTTTTTGAATGGTTTTGCTAATACTTTTTCGTGTTTGATAAGTTCGTTCAAGTTCAGCTTCTAAGCTTTCTTCGATTTGTTTCTCTGTTTCTTCATCACGTTTCTTTTTTGCTTCAATCCGTCGTTTTCGCCGTTCGCGAGGAGATACTGTTTCAGGTTCCTCAGTAGAAGATGCTTTAGGTTTACTGACGGGTTCTTTTTGTTTGGATAGAGGTTCAGTTGAAATTTTTTCCTGTGGACTTGATTGTTTTTCCTCAATGGTTTGTTCGACTGGTTCTTCTTTAAATTCTTCTTTTTTTAATTCTTGTTCTAATTCATCCTCAAGTTTATCTTCAAATTTTTTTAATCGTTTTTTAAGAAATTTAAACATAATGGTAACCGTTCCCCATGAATAAATGAGTATTCATAATACGTTTTTTTTATTTTTGTACTGATTGTTCATAAATTGCTTGTGCTTTTCGCGAAATTTCCCTCATTTGATCTTGAATTTTTTGAGACATATCATTGAGAGATTCTTGATTATCTTGTAACTCTTTTATTCGTTTATCAATAATTGAAAGAGCATTCTTTGGATCTTTTTCAATTACAATTCCAGCTCCAATATCTGCTAAAACTTTTGATGGGTTTTTCGTTGTTGCGTATGTAAACACACCACCACCAATAGGAATAAGCATTTCATTTCCGCTCTTTGTCTCTGCTAGTTTTTGAACGGTAAGTTTTGCTTTTTGATAATCCATCACAGCTGCTTGTAAATAATTATTTTGCTGTTCAATTGATTCTAATTGTGATTTATAATAATCTACCATTGCTGCATAGCGTTGAAATTCTTCCTCTTGATTCATAATGTCACCACTAGTATATTTGACGTTAAAGCCTTAATTAAACAGGGACTATATAACGTATTGTATTTAGAAACAGGAAATGAAGAAATAATAAATTATGGCAATCTATAAATAATATTTTTAATATATTCATGAATGGAGAAATAATTCTTATGATTAATAAAACGATTTCCCTTCTTATTGTCAGTTTTTTTCTAACCTCTGCATTGATACCAATTTCGACTTTATCTGAATCAACAGATCAACAAAAGAAAACCCTTCTTTTTTCCGAATTAGTGGATCAAGTAGAACAAGAGAAATTGAAAACATATCATAATGGTCTCATGAGTTTTGGTCCTCGATATACGGGATCAAAGAATTGTAGCGACGCGGGAGATTGGTTGTATTCAACTTTTTCTTCTATGGGGCATCAGGTAGAATTCCACAATTGGGAATACGCTGGTTTTTCCAGTAGAAATATCGTTGTAACTATCCCCGGTACAAAAGAGTCCTCATCAATAGAATATTTATTAACTGCTCATTATGATTGCACTTCAAATTCCCTTGGTGCTGATGATGATGGATCTGGTATTGCTGCGATTTTAACTATTGCTGATTTGCTACGAAATCAGAATTTTTCATACACGATTCGGATTATTGCATTTTCTGGAGAAGAAGTCGGTACCTTCGGTAGTTTTTGTTATGCACGAGATGCATATCGTCGTGGTGATAATATTAGAGCGGTTATCAACCCTGATATGATTGGTTTTGCTGACACAAAACAAGGCGGTAAAACATTACGGTTTTTTTATCCAGAACGATCAAAATGGATAGCTACATTTGCACAAAATGTATCTAACAATTATGATATAATTATAGATATGACTGTTGATGCTTTGCCTAATTATATTGGTGCTGATCATCAACCTTTTGTCGATTATGGATATGATGGGGTATGGGTTGCTCATCAGGATGGATATGAATGGGCGAATACTCCAGAGGATAATCCTGAACATTTGAATTTTACATATTTAACTAAAGCAACTAAACTTCTACTTGCAATTATTGCTGAACTTGCTGTTGCTGATGTACCAGTAAATGTACGTTTAACTCAACCATTTGAAGGATGTGCTTATTTAATGGATAAGCCAATAATCCGGTTGGATTTAGGAAAACAATGGTATTGGGGATTACGTGCGATGACCTTGCTGTTAGGAAGAACAAGGGCGCAAGCAGTTGTTGAATCTAATTATGACATAGAATATGTGATATTCTGTGTAGATAATAATTTCATATACTGGGATTCAACGCCACCGTATGAATGGAACATTCAAGGCAAACATAGCCCACTTATTGGAAAACACAATCTTCAAGTGTATGCGTATACAAAAAATGATCTTGTTGCTACAGATCAAATGGATATCTATAGTATATTATTGAAATGTCAATATAATTAAAAAATGAAACCATCGTGATTTGAAATGAATAAAACGAAACTTTTCTTCAATGGAATCATTATCCTTTCCGTTTTCATTCTATCCGTGTCAATTGTTCCATCTTCTATTCAATCAAATATTCAATCAGAAAATTCTATTGTCCTCATCACTGGTTTCAAACCATTTGATGTTTATGATGTGAATCCATCTGAACTCGTTGTATCGCAAATGAATAATACCATAATTGAAAACATGACGATTAAAGGATATGTTCTTCCGGTAAACTATACGACAGCGCCTCAACGAATGAAACAATTGATTTCTACATTTCATCCGGAACTTATCATTTCTCTTGGTCTTGCAGGAAATGCGAAAAAGATAGCAGTTGAAAAACTCGCTGTAAATCTTCGAATTAATCCTGAAGCTCGATTTCCATTATTGACCTTAAAAAAGATTAATAGATCTGGACCATGGTTTCATCAGGCAACATACGATAGTGAAGCAATAGTAAACCTGATTAAAACAGAAGAAATTCCGGTTGAGCTAAGTTATTCAGCAGGCCTTTACCTCTGTAACGCTATCTTATATGAAACAATACATTATCAAACAATAACTGAACAGATGGTACCTACTGGATTTATTCATCTTCCACTTCTTAAAAGTCAGGACACTGAAGGAATGAGTTTAGATACTATGATTCAGGCAGTACATTTAGCGATTATTTCAGAAATGAAAGAATGAACAACTTATGATGAATCATTGATAAATTCCTTTGTTTTTTTAGTGAATTTTTCTACGAACTCATTAACCTGTTTTTGTGTTTTTGCTTCAACAGTCAATCGAATCAAAGGACTTGTATTTGATGCCCGTATCAACACCCATCCTTCAGGAAAATCAATACGAACACCATCCAATGTATTCGTGTTTTCATATCTCTTTGTAAAAGATTTTTTTAACTGTTTCATTACATCAAATTTTATATCATCGCCACATGAGATTTCTACTTTTTTCGTTGGATAGGAAGGTATTTCATCTTTCAGTTCTGCAAGTGATTTATCATTATCTTGAAGCACTTCAGCAATTTTTAGTGGAATGATCAAGGCATCATCGAAAAGGAAATATTTAGGAATAATCAAATGACCTGAAGATTCAATTCCTAATAACGCCCGCTCTTTTTTTGCATGATACGTTAAAAAAGTATGTCCAACTTGAATTTGTTTGATAGAAAACCCTAACGGAGTTAATTGTTCAGATACTGTTTTTGAACATTCCACGTTTGCAATAATGGTCCCTCTTTTATCGTCTAAACCATATTTCCCTATAATAATCCCCGTTTCATCTGCTGAAAGAACTCTACCAGAATTGTCAACAATCACTGCACGATCTCCATCTCCATCAAATGCAACACCAAAATCACAATGTTCTTTTTTTACAGTATTTCTTAAAGATTCTAAATTTTCAGGTTTTGGATCAGAAGGTCGCTGCGAAAAGAGTGGGTCAGGGTTACAGTAGACTCGAACCAAGTCAAGTCCAAGTTTAGTGAAAATATCAGGAGCAGATAGAGTCATACTTGCTCCACCACAATCCACAGCCACTCGAAGTTTTTTTGAAAACTGAAATGATTCATCAAAAAATGATTTATACAATTCCTTAGCATCAACGATATCTACTCTTCCAACGGTTGCATAATCTGATTCATCCCATTTACCCTGTAATGTGTTATCTCTTATTTGATTAAGTTCATCTTCAGGAAGCCCAACACCATCACCATAATAAAATTTAATTCCGTTCCATTCAGGAGGAAGATGACTAGCAGTAACAAAAGCGATAAGATCTTTTTTTAAATTCCATCCTGAAAATAATGTTTGTCCGAATGAAGTTGTTTGTGTGTATGTTACATTTACACCTGATGCTATGACACCAGAAATAAAAGCATGAACGAGGACATGACTAGATTGTCTAATATCATTTCCAACTGCCATTGTTTTTCCATGTAGGTTATTTTTAACGTAAGTTCCTGCGCTTAATCCGATTTTGTAAAATAATTCTGGATCGATATCTTTTCCATACAAACCTCTTATATCATATGCTCTGAAAATGTGTGGTGAAATCTCTTTGGTCATACACACGATGCATTCTTTATTTGTTATAAAAAATGTAGCATTAAAAAAAATTGAAAAAAATAAAAAATGATGTTTATTGAAATATGTAAAAGTTAAAGAAAAGGAGTTAAAAAATGAAGAGTAATCTTATTTTATTCTCCAATGACATTTCCGATTTGTTTTCGTGGATATCCTTCAGGTATTGGTTGGGTCCAAATTAGCTCATTTTCAATAGTTGATTGTTCGGACAGAATTTCATTATCTCCCAGTACCACATAGGTTAATACAGCATTTGGTTGGATTTGACTGTTTTCACCTACCACACAATGATTAAGAATGCAGTCTGTATCAATGTGTGCATTATCTAATATAATGGAATTTTTAATTTCAGTATTTTTACCAACAAACACATTATCGCCAACTACGGTTTTTGAAAGTGATCCATGAATAGAGCATTCTGAACCGATATGGTTCGTCTTATTTTTTTTGTCCAAGAGAAATTGATGGACATTAAGATAACTAGTGATTCGACCAATATCCATCCAATATCCACTGAATTTATATCCATAAAACCGATTAGTATCTTGAATAATTCTAGGGAAGATTTCTTTTTCCATTGACACTAATTTTCCTGGTTCAATGTAATCAAGTACACTAGGTTCCAATAAATAAGCTCCAGCGTTAATCAAGTTTGATGGAGCATCTTTGGGTTTTGGTTTTTCAACAAAACCCGTGATGTTCCCGTCTTGTTCAACATCGGCAACACCAAATTCTGAGACATTATCAACTGGCCATAATGAAATTGTTGCCACAGCATCATGTCTTTTATGGAATTGTATCATTTTTGAAAGATTTAGTGAACAAATAATATCGGTGTTTAATACAAAGAATCGACCAGTAATATGATCTTCAGCAAATTTTACTGCTCCTCCTGTACCTAATGGTTCTGGTTCATCATTTACGATTATTTCCTTATCTAAGTTCAGTGATTGAAGATAATCTTCAATTTGCTTCTTACGATAGTTAACTGCGAGGATAACTTTATCGACTTCATCTGGTAACGTATTCAGTAGATAAGTTATCATTGGCGTATTCATAATGGGAAGAAGTGATTTTGCTCTCGTATACGTTAATGGACGGAGTCTTGTACCAAATCCTCCTGCTAACATAATGGCTTCCATACTGGTATCTCCCAACTAAATATACAATTTTAAGGTTGTTAGCAGCCATGCACCCATTTCTTTATAAATTTTATTGGTAATCCTAAGCATTGCAATTTTCCTTCTCATTTATGTTAGGAAGCCTTATTTGTGTCGAAAAGTTTATTAAATAAAATGAAGGTATAATTGTTGATTCTATGGCAGATAAGGTCGAAGAAAACGTAAAAAGTGTGATGTTTGCTGATGATTCAATTTCTTTGAATACGGATGAAGATATTCAACTTCATATCATGCATCGATTTAATATTGATGCAGAAACTCTTGATTGTATGCCTGCATGCAAAGAACCATTGAAATCACTTCTTTGGCCTGAAAAAAGACAATAACAACTTACCTATAGATTTTCAATTATATCAATCTTTTTACGAAATAATTATAAAAAACACAACGATGTTGAAAACAAACGTGGTGCTTTATGGGGAATCTTGAAAGATTATATTCTGACAGAGCAGGAAAAATGAGAAAATCGGTTATTCGAGAGTTATTAAAAGTAGCTCAAGATCCTGAAATCATTTCCTTTGCTGGTGGTCTTCCAAATCCAAAATCTTTTCCAATAGATGATTTAAATACGATTATACAATCAGTAATGAAAAATTATGGAAAAAATGCATTACAATATGGTACCACTCAAGGTTTAACTAATCTAAGGAAATCCCTTGCAGAACGAGCATATAAAGATGGTGTTGAGGGAATTACCGAGGATAATATCATAATTACAAATGGGTCACAACAAGCATTAGACATGGTTGGAAAATTATTTTTAAATCCAGGTGATACTGCTTTAGTTGGTTTACCAACGTATTTAGGTGGCATTAACGCATTTAAAAGTTATGAAAGTAATCTCACTGGGATTCCGCTTGATGAAGATGGATTGCGTGTTGATATTTTAGAAGAGACAATTAAGGATTTACTCAAGGAGGACATTATTCCAAAATTTATCTACGTTGTTCCTACTTTTCAAAATCCTGCTGGTGTGGTTATGCCTGAAAAACGGCGGAAACAACTTATTGATATCGCCCATGAATATGATATTGTCATCGTTGAAGATGATCCATATGGTAAACTTAGTTACGACATTGATCATATTAAACCGATCAAAGCATTTGATGATGATGGAAGAGTCATTTATTTATCCACGTTTTCAAAAATCCTTGCTCCTGGTTTTAGACTCGCTTGGACTATCGCATCAGATGAACTCACTCGAAAAATGGTGATTTGTAAACAAGCACTTGATCTGTGTACTAACACTTTCACTCAATTTATTGCAAATGAATTCATGCGTCAAGGATCTTTAGATTTACATATATTAAAAATCAATGAAATGTATAAACCAAAACGAGACAAAATGATTTCTGCAATAGAACAATATTTTCCAGAAGGATATACCTGTAATAAACCTAAAGGTGGAATGTTTGCTTGGGTAACACTTCCTGAGGGAATTGATACAGAAACCATGTTTCTTGATGCCATTAAACATAAGGTTGCTTACGTACATGGGAAAGCGTTTCATGTTGATGGAGGCGGTGAACGATCAATGCGATTGAATTTTTCATATTCATCAAATGAACAAATCGAGGAAGGAATAAAACGGCTTTCAGCAGTAATAGAGGAACGACTTGCAGCTATTCATGTGTAAAAAAAAGAAAATGAATGAATTCTAAGAAAAGATTAGTTAAAATAATTCTTTTATTTCGTCCATATTTGGATTAAAAATTCCTGCTTTTTTTACAGGAAAAATATTTTGTAATACAAGTATTTCATTAATCCATAATTGATATTCTTTGGATAACAAATGAGTAAATCGTTTCACGTTCTTCATATCTTGAGCGGTGACAATAAACATCCAATCATAATGACCATGAAGATAAGAACTGTCGATTATTTCAATCTCCATTTTCTCAGTGTGATCTTCCATGGTGAAGTCAATAATTTTTTGAATTGCATCATCTACAGGTTCAGTTGATCGTTTAATAAGGATGATAAATCGTTTCTGGTTTAGTTTCTCATCATCAGTAACTGTACAGTATCCCCATATTTTTTTGTTTTTTTCAAGTCGTTTAATTATTCTCCATACTTTTTGACGAGAAAAATTGTATTTTTTTGAAATATTTTCAATACTTCCACGAGCGTTTTGCTTTAATGATTTAAGGACTTTTAATTCATCCTTTTTTATTTGTTCCGCACTTTTCCTTGCCATGGATTGTCACCAATTATTCATCCTATAATATATCATCCTTTAAAAAATTATGTGATTAATACTTACATATCAACTTATAAACGATAAAAAAATGGTATATATCATTTATTATCAATGAGATTATCGTAGCAATCCTTACAAATAAGACCAAATTGAGGATGTTGCTGTAGGTCGCAGATTGGCAACAATTTTTGACATTGTCGGCATCGTCTCTTTTCCAACCTACATTCACTCCTTAATCTGATGAAAGTTTCATTATTGCTTCTGCGATATCGCCATCAGTTTCCTTTAATACTTTCTCAGCTTGTTTTTTCGATACACCCGTTTGCTCAACAATAAGGTTGATATCTTCATCTGGAAGCTTTTTTTCTCTATTTGCAATAGAAGGGTTACCCGTCACTTGATACGTTTTTTGACCTTGTGCATCCATTACGGTTACTTCAGCATCTGTAAAAACGAACTCTTTTTTTTCGGTGAGGATAATAACTTTTTCAACATTAGGAATTTCTTTAACATTAATACCAAGTTTTTTCATCATTTGGTTCATTTGACGTGGATTCATTCCTCTAGGAAGCATTTTTTATTTAGACCTCCGAACATTTTTCAAATAAGTGTCTAACGAAGCACATATATACAGTATAAATTGTTATAGGTTTTGGTGGATGTTTCGATGATTGCAGCTGATGAAGTGAAAGTTCTTGATATTAATGCTGAATATTATGGTACACCTCCTGAAAAATTAATGGAGAATGCAGGGAAACATGTTGCTGACTACATTGAAAAGATTGAATCTAATCCTTCTATTGTACTCATTTGTGGCCCAGGGAACAACGGCGGTGATGGATTTGTCGCTGCCCGATATTTATCAAAAAAATTTCCAGTACACCTGTTTCTTGTGGGAAAAGAAGAAGACATCCGGACATCTATTGCTCGAATGAATTTTACAAAATTAAAATCGTTACCAATTCAATTACATGATTATCGAGATTTAGAAAAAATACCTGAGTATTTACCCAATGCCACAGTGATTGTTGATGCCATGCTTGGTGTAGGAATTTCAGGTGAATTAAGAAAACCATACGATCAAATTGTTCAACAAATTAACAACCAAAATAACAAACATATCATATCAGTTGACTTACCAACAGGCATGGGTACATCACGTAGTATCCATCCTGAAACCACAATAACGTTCCATGATCAAAAACCAGGGATGAATGAAGAAAACTGTGGCAAAATCATTGTTGCAGATATTCATATCCCAGATAAAGCACAGACTCATGTAGGTCCTGGAGAACTAACTGTTTATTATCCAAAGCCAAAGAAGGAATCTCATAAAGGAGAAAATGGTCGAGTTCTCATCATTGGTGGTGGACCATTTACTGGTGCTCCAGCGTTATCAGCATTGGCATCTCTTCGAACAGGAGCTGATCTTGCTTTTGTCGCAACACCAGAGAAAGCAGCAAACACGATAGCTTCGTTTTCACCAAATATCATTGTCTTTCCTCTCTCCTCAAAAAATAAATTAACCTCTGATGATGTGCCTACAATTACCGCAAAATTTGATCAAATAGATTCAATTCTTATTGGTCCAGGACTAGGATTATCTGAAGAAACAAAAAATGCAGTACGATCATTAATCTCAAAAGCAGCAGAAGCATCTAAAAGCATTGTAATTGATGCTGACGCAATACAACCTTTCCATAACCATTATGATATTATTGGGAATTCACCATGTGTTATTACACCACATGCACATGAATTTTATCAACTCACCGGTGAAAAATTACCTGAAGAGATAGCTGAAAGGCAATCAATCGTTGAACGCTGGGCTGAGAAAATCGGGCTAACCTTATTTTTAAAAGGAGAAGTAGATGTATTAAGTAATGGTACGATAACTCGGTTGAACACAGTACATAACACTGCGATGACTGTTGGGGGAACTGGTGATGTATTAGCAGGAATTATTGCTACTTTATTATCAAAAAAAACCGATCCGATGAAAGCAGCTAGAATCGCAGCTTTTCTAAATGGGGAAGCAGGAAATATTGCGTTTAGAAAATATTCTTATGGTCTAGTTGCTACGGATATAATAGATAACATACCTGTGGTGTTGAATAAATATGTTTAAAATGTCTGGAAAGCAAGGTTTGAAAAAAACTTTTGTTTTATTGGGTGCTCTATTTTTTCTTAGTATGTTTTCACCATGTGTATCAGCTCAGTATCTTCCAAATACCCATCAGATAAAAACCGCAGTTGATGAAACCACATCCGTGTTTTTCCTTGGCGATATTTCTTTTAATGGTGAATTTCAAGGTATTTCAATGAATTCATCACAACAATCTTTTACAGAGTATTTTACGATATTAAACAATGATTTTTTTCCTTCTGATCTTCAAAGTTTTTCATCTTGGGAAGACGTTTATGGTTTCCCTGTGTTTTCAAATACTTCATCTCAACAGGTAAATGCCTATGTAATAAACACAACTAAACTCTCTTCTATTAAAACACTATCAATTGAGGATTTATCTGAAAGCATTGAGCAAATATTAACAATTTATGAGAATTGTTCAGTAAACATCTTAGATGGAATTGCATTTATTGGTAGTAATAAGACAAAATACGGTGTTATTCATAATGCATCATATGGTATTGGTGGACTACTAAATTTAACTTTATCTGATGCATTCCCATCGACTACATTAGGTTTTATATCTGATCAGGAATCTATTATCTCTTTACAAACAAATGGTTCATTCATCCATCCGTTTGAATCAACTGTTGAACTCCGCAGGAATGATCATGTTATCAAACGGATTTCTAATCAGAACGAGATAATCCTGATTAAAACACAAAATGAAATGACTCTTACTCAACAATCATTATTTCATTTTTTTCCATTGAAAACAAATGAACAAGCAGCTGCATATGGTAATGTTACAATTACAAGAAATGATAATCCAGAAAAAAATTTTCTTTCATTATTGACACAGTTAAAAGTAACGCTTTCCGAATTTGAATCATTACCTCTAGAAGAAATCAATACATTTCAAGAGGATATAATACTGGATGTAGCTCCTCTTCTTTCTAGATTTTTGAATAGTGGAATGATCATTGTTAACGGAATAGAACCGATAACTATTGATGATACAAACAGTGTGGCAAATACAATTATAGCGGGGAGAGGACCATTTTTTACAATGCAAATAGATCAACAATCGTCACCTTCATTATCCATTCAAGGTTCGCCTTATCTCGTATTTATTGATGATCATTTGTATACAAATAGTGCTACAAGTTCAGATAATGGATTATCTCTTCCATTATTCAGTATCTTTCTTTGGATAGCTGCTATTGGAAGTATTCTTTATTACATGGGCCCAAAAAAATACCACCGATTACAAAAACCTGTTTCTGAAATTCCGATGTTAAAAAACCGATGGCTCCATTTGTTGCTACCAATTCTTATCATGTTCATCTGTTTTCTCTTTATAGACATCGCTTTCTCTGCTCGATTTGGACTTAGCTTTCTTAGTCTTCTTAGTTCACAAACCTCCTCAACTATATTAGGGATATTTTTCCTCATACAACTTGTCATCCTCGCAGTTATTTTTATTATGTATGCTCTTCCAGCACAACTCTTCCATCAAATGATGATTAAAACAACGATTGAAAACAAATATCAAACACTAACAAAAAATATCATTATTCTCCCCGTTTTTTGGATTGGAATACAACTTTACCTCATAATATTATTTAATATTGTGTTATCATTTCTACCGTTTTCCACATTTAATTTCCTAGGTTGATCCATTATGACGACGTTATCCATCAGACCAATACCACAAACTCCTGCCTTATTTATTCAAGAAACAAAAATGCTTGTGATCGCAGATTTACATATTGGGATAGAAAATGAGTTACAAGAACAAGGGCTTCATGTCTCTTCTCAACTCCCTCAAATGTGGTATATCATAAAAAATCTGTGTACTGATTATCAACCAGATTCAATTGTATTACTAGGAGATATTAAACATTCTATACCACAAACACCATATCATGAAAAAAAACAAATACGAACGTTTTTTGAAGAATTAAATGAGCTTGCAACAATTCATGTTATACCTGGGAATCATGATGGTAACATTCAATGGTATCTTCCAGATGATGTTAATCTTCATGATTCAGATGGTGTTGTTTTTGATTCAGTCGCTTGTGTTCATGGTCACCGATGGCCGAAGGAACAAGTGATGAATGCATCATATTTACTCATGGGTCATACACATCCGACGGTTTTGTTACAGGATCGACTGAAATATGAAAGTTATGAAAGTTGTTGGGTAAAAACAGGTTTGAACCTAGATCAAACAAAAGAACACTATGATTTATTTAATCCAAATTTACAACTTATCATTCTCCCTGCTTTTAACCCATTATGTGGCGGAATAGCAGTCAATAAGGATGGAATAATGGGTCCGATGAATTCAATAATTGATCATGAAAAAAGTGAGTTCTTCTTACTTGATGGAAGTTATCTTGGAACATCAAATACGTTACAACATGAGGAATAAAACAAAATTTTTTTAATTTAATCAAACGAAATTACTCTATTTTTTGGTTAAGCTTAAATAATTCATGCCTATTATCCTCCAAAAAATGAGTATTTAAGGCGGAAAACACTATGGATTTGGAACTATCAGAAAACTATGGTCATCTTTTAGCTGTTGTTCTTCTACTTTTACTGCCATTATTATTACTTCTTATCGCAACGATAGTTGGCTTTCACAATGCGGTGTTTTACATTCTCACCATTTTTTGGTTTGGCATGGGCGTCATCTTTTACGGTGCCATTTTTGGTGAATAAAAAGGAGTTAGACCCAAATCTAATAAACCCGGTCATTTTTCAGTTTACCTCTGAGCTGTATGTCTTCTGTATTCAACCGGTTGCATCCATTGATTCAACAATTGTTGAATGAAAATAATATCATTCAGCCAACCGAGCCACAAAAAAAAGGAATCCTTCCGATTTTAGATAAAGATAACGTCTTATTGTTAGCTCCAACGGGTCATGGGAAAACAGAAGCAGCAATCCTCCCTGTTTTTGACCAATTTCTAAAAAATAAAAAGCAATCAGATAAAACAGGAATATCAATTTTATATATTACTCCGTTACGTGCATTAAATCGTGACATGCTCCGAAGAACATTTGAATGGGGTGAATATCTAGGGCTTTCTATTGCTGTTAGACATGGAGATACCTCAAAAAAAGAGCGAGCACAACAATCAAGGTCACCACCTGATATGCTCATTACAACACCTGAAACTTTTCAAATCTTATTTACGGGGAAACGATTACGATCTCATTTACATCAAGTACAATGGATTATCATCGATGAGATCCATGAACTTGCATATGATGAACGAGGCGCTCAACTTGCTGTTGCCATGGAACGTCTAGAGGAATTAACAAAAAATTATGGGCATTCTTTTCAACGAATTGGATTGTCTGCAACAGTTGGTTCTGCTGAAGAAGTATCAATTTTTTTAAGTGGTTTTTCTAACAATACTCAACGACCCGTTACTATTGTTGACGTTGATGCAACTAAAAATATAGAATTGACTGTAGAATTACCAGAGGTTAGAAAAGAAGATCAAC
Organism: uncultured Thermoplasmatales archaeon; assembly: GCA_964581795.1. Lineage (GTDB taxonomy): Archaea > Thermoplasmatota > E2 > DHVEG-1 > DHVEG-1 > EX4572-165. The sequence goes on from CAZOPW010000024.1 coordinate 16,945, forward strand.
AATTTGCTACAAAATTTTCAATGGATCCAACCTCTGCTCGTGCTCTTCTCCACTGTAAGCAAGTTGTTGATGATCATGTTTCGACTTTATTATTTATAAATACGAGGGATGGTGCTGAAATTCTTGCCTCTCGATTTCATCAACATTACCCTGATTTTCCAATTGGTGTTCATCATGGGTCTTTATCTAAAGACGCTCGAATTGAAGCTGAAGATCAGTTCAAAGAAGGACAGCTCGATGCGTTAATTTGCACATCTTCCCTTGAACTTGGTATTGACGTTGGACAAACAGATTTTGTCATTCAATATAATTCACCACGTGAAGTAACACGTATTGTGCAACGTGTCGGGCGATCGGGTCATACAAGTAGTGCAGTTTCAAAAGGATTGATTCTTGCTACAAATCCTGAAGATTTGGCAGAAAGTTTGGTAATTGCCCGGAAAACGTTGAACGCAGAACTTGAACCTTTGCGTGTAAGAAAAAATCCATTATCTGTATTGAGCAATCAGATTATTTCAATTGCACTTGAATATCGCTCAATTAAAAAAGAGCAAGTGTTTTCAATGCTAAAGCGGGCATATCCTTTTCAAACACTATCTTTAAAAGATTTTCAATCTATTATTGAACAATTACGAAATCAACGAAGTATCTGGGTGGAAGATGACACTATTGGTAAACGGAGGCGTTCTCGGACATATTTTCTAGATAATATTTCTATGATACCTGATGAAAAAAGCTATGTTGCTGTTGATATTTCTTCCCGTAAACGGATTGGAAAGCTTGATGAGAGTTTTGTGTTAAATTATGGTTTTGAAGGAGCACGATTCATCTTACATGGTAGGCCATGGATTATTGTGAAAAGAGAAGAAGAGGAGATTCTTGTTTCCCAATCAAAAGAAATTGGGGAAGTTCCTTCATGGACAGGTGAAGATATTCCAGTTCCATTTTCTGTTGCTCAAGAAGTGGCAGTACTGCGAAGAAGAATTGCGGAAAACCAACATATCAGTGAATATCCTTGTGATCCTCATTCATTAAAACAATTACAACAGCATATTAAAAATCAAGAATTAAAAGGATTTATTGTTCCTGATGATAAAACGATTACCATAGATGTTGAAGACCAAACGATGATTATTAATGTGTGTGGTGGGACAAAGGTCAATGAGACCCTTGGGAGAATTATATCTGCATTACTGTCTCAGTCAATTGGAGAAAGCATTGGAATTACAAATGATCCATATCGAATTCAACTAGAATTACCTGGGAGGATTCCTCCGCAAAAAATTAAGCATATCTTAGAATCGATTCAACCTGAATCACTTGATTATTTACTTCAAACCATTATCAGTAATTCAACATATATAAGATGGCAACTTGTTCATGCTGCTAGAAAATTCGGAGCTCTTCGTAAAGATTTTGATGTTAAAAATATTGGGGTGAGACGATTATTTGCTCTTTTTGATCATACGCCAATTTTTTCTGAAGCAATCAATAAGCTCATCTGGGACCGGATGGATGTGGAATTTACTTCACTTCTTCTTGAAAAAATTCAGCATGGTAACATTCAGATTCACATTCAAGGATTATCTCCAATTGGGCTTGCTGGCACAGAAACCATGCGGGGGTTGATGGCTCCGAAAAGAGCAGATCGAACAATTTTAATGGCATTGAAAAAACGATTGGAGGACACTTCGATTTCTTTTGCTTGTGTCAATTGTAAAAAAATATGGAGATCGAATGTGAGTAGGACTGATAAAAAACCTCGTTGTCCAAGATGCCACGCTATTAAAATAGCTGTGCTTCCTCGTCATCGGGAAGATGAATTTGAGGGGTTAACGAAAAATAAAAACTCAAAGGAATTACAACGAATTTATAAAAATAGTAGTTTGGTATTATCCTATGGAAAACCAGCGATTATGGCGTTAATGGGGAGAGGTATTGGGCCTGATACTGCAGCACGGATTTTAAGGAAACATGATCCCGTATTATTAAAGAAATCTGAAGAAGCTGAAATTCGATTTTTGCGAGATATTCATAAAGCAGAGGTTCATTACGCTCGAACAAGGGGATTTTGGGATACATGAACGAGTTTCTACCACAAGGTTTAAAACAAATGTATCAATGCTTAATAGTTCAATAAACGAGAAATAACAGGTTTTACAATGAAAAAAAATATCGTATTCCCCGGTGATAAATTATCAACTTCAGAGGAATTACTCGCAGGAGATGGTACCTATGATGACGAAGGTATTATTCGCGCAGCTCGACTTGGTGAATATCATGTAAACACAAAAGCTCATGCGGCAACAGTGAAACCAATGACAAGTACTCCGGTTCTTCTTAAAAAAGGTGATACCGTACTTGCGGAAGTTCGAAGTGTTCGATCATCAATGGTTATTGCAGATGTAATTCATGTCATTGGAAAAAATCGTTCCATATCAGGTGATACTAATGGAACATTACATATCTCTGAAATTTCAACATCATATGTGAAAGACCCTGAAAGTGTGTTTACTTTGGGAGATATATTTAGAGCTAAAGTTATTCAAGTAAATCCTAGTGTACAACTCACTACAAAAGGACCGAATTATGGAGTTATCAAAGGATTTTGCAGTGAATGCCGAAATCCTTTAGAGAAGAAGAACGGTGCTCTGGAATGTCAGGTATGTGGTCATCGAGAAAAACGGAAGATGGCTCAGGATTATGGAACGTTTGATTTATCAAAAATGTAAATGAAAAATACCTAGTTTAAAGTAAATGTGAAAATGGTGAATGAAGTTATGAAATCAAATGTACTAACCAATACTTCAAAACAATTGGAACTAGAGATCGTTGGGGAAAATGAAACGTTATTAAATCCACTTGTCCAAGTGTTATTGACGTATGATGATGTTGATTATGCATCGATTATTACGAAACATCCATCTGCAAAATCAAGAGTTTTATATGTCCGATTAATCACTGGTGCAAAAGCAAAACCCGTTGATTTAGTCAAGAAAGCGGTTAAGGAAGTAAAGAAAGAAAGCGACTCTTTTAGAAAAGAGGTAGAGAAAGCATTTTAATAATTTTTTTCTCTTTTCCTTTTTGATTTGATATGATTCAACCTTCACCAGTGGAACAATCAATTGGGTTAACGATGTTTTATACGAGTAACCCTGGTGTTGGAGGATTATTACGATTTCAACCTGAAGATTTTGTTGTAGAAGAACAACTTCAATCATTTCCAAAAGATAAAGATGGGAGATTTCTCCTTGCTTACGTGACTGCTAAGAACTGGGAAACAAATGATTTAATTAGAGAATTTGCAAATGCATTACATATTTCAAATAAAAGGATTAGTTTTGCTGGGACAAAAGATAAACGAGCAGTTACATCACAACTTTTATGTTTTTACAAAATATCTGAAGAACAACTCTCTGCTTTATCTATACCTGATGTAACAGTGAAAGTATTGTATAAAACAACGAAACGAGTGAATATCGGAGATCTTCAAGGTAATAGGTTTTCTATTGTTATTCGAAAAATTGATACTTCAGTTGATCATGAAACAGTAAATCACATTCTTTATCAATTAAAAGATATTCATGGTTTTCCAAATTTTTTTGGAGTGCAACGATTCGGTGGTATCAGACCAATTACGCATAAAGTTGGACGGGAAATGGTCTCAGCTGATTTTAAAAAAGCAGTAATGATCTATTTAACAGAGACGTCACCATTTGAAAAACAAGATGCAACTGAAGCTCGTAAAAATTTAGCAAAAACCATGGATTTCAAACAAGGTTTTCATGAATTTCCAAAACGTTTACGCTTTGAAAAAATTTTAATGCAACATCTCACAAAAAATCCAGATGATTACGCTGGTGCACTACAAAGATTACCGAATAATCTTCTTACAATGTTTGTTTACGCATTTCAATCATATTTATTCAACCGGATGCTTTCACAACGAATCAAAGAACAAATTCCAATTCACAAAGCAGTAAATGGAGATTTCATATTACCTCTAACTCGATCAGGTATCGCTACAGATCCAATACAGGTATCAGAAAATAATAAAACGAAAGTAAATGATCAAATTGAAAAAGGAAAAGCAGTTGTCAGTTGTGTTCTTCCAGGATCAGAAACAACATATGCATCGGGTTGTATTGGAAAAATCCAGAAAACTATCATAAAAGAGGAACATGTTGACATTCGAAATTTTATCATTCCTGAAATACCATCGGCTAGCTCTTATGGAACTCACCGAGCAATCGTATCACCCTTACATGATATCAACTGGAAATTAGATTCAGATGAATATCATGACCATAAACAGAAATTGAAAGTATCATTTACCTTAAGGAAAGGATCATATGCTACTTCTTTTCTTAGAGAAATCATGAAATTACATGATATAACAAAATATTAAATTATTACTATTCAGAAGGTTATATCTTAAAAAAAATTGTGTTTGGAATGCAAATCATTTTAATAGAGCTGTTTTATTACCAGTGAGTTCTAGGAGAAAAAGATAATAGCCCTTATGTAAAGAGTGCTTTGGTGAACACGAATGATTCAAGCAGCATCTCAAAAATATAATCCAAAAGCCGTGGAAAAAAACATTCTTTCCTACTGGAAAGACCATAAAACATTTCAAAAGTCAATAACCCAACGAGAAAATAACCCGCCCTATGTTTTCTTAGAAGGACCTCCAACGGCAAACGGTATGCCACATCCAGGACATGTCCTCACCCGGGTAATGAAAGATTTAATATTACGATATCAAACCATGAATGGTCATTATATCCTACGGAAGGCAGGATGGGATACTCATGGCTTACCAGTTGAAATCGAAGTGGAAAAAAAATTAGGGTTAAACGATAAACATGATGTTGAAAATTACGGGTTGAAAAAATTTAATGAAGAATGTAAAAAAAGTGTGTTCAAATACGAGCATGCATGGGTTGAACTAACGGAACGTATTGGTTTTTGGCTAGATATGGATCATCCATATATAACATTAAAAAATGATTATATCGAATCAGTTTGGTGGTCACTTCAACAAGCATGGAAGAAAAAATTATTGTATAAAGGTCATAAAGTTGTTCCATATTGTCCACGATGTGGAACCGCACTTTCAGCTCATGAAGTCGCTCAAGGATATAAAACAGTAAAAGATCCTTCGATTTTTGTGAAATTCAAAGTAAAAGATGAAGATAGTTATTTTTTAGCATGGACAACAACTCCTTGGACACTTCTTTCTAATGTTGCTTTAGCTGTTCATCCTGATGAATTATACATTAAAGTCAGATACCATGGTGAGGAATTAATTTTAGCTGAACAACGAGCTGCTACTTTATTAAAAGGAGAAGATTATGAACTTCTTGATGGATTTAAAGGTAAGGAGTTAGAACACAAGGAATATGAACCATTATTTTCGTATGCAAATCCAGACAAAAAAGCATGGTATATTATTTGTGCAGATTTTGTAACCATGGATGATGGAACAGGTATTGTTCACATTGCTCCTGCGTTTGGTGAAGATGATTACAATGTTGGTTTGGAGTATGATCTCCCTGTAGTTCAACTCGTGAATTTAGATGGAACATTTAAAGATGAAGTGAAACTGTGGAAAGGAGAATTTGTAAAAGATGCAGATCCAAAAATTATAAAGTATTTAGATGAACAAGGTTTACTTGAAGGAGTTCATGAATATGAACATGAATATCCGTTTTGTTGGCGATGTGATTCACCTTTGTTGTATTATGCCATGGAATCCTGGTTTATTGGAATGAGTCAAATTCAGAATGATTTGACAAAAAATAATAATGAGATTAATTGGTACCCTGAACATTTACAACAAGGTCGATTTGGTTCATTCATTAATGATGTTAAAGACTGGGCACTTTCAAGGAATAGGTACTGGGGGACACCACTTCCAATATGGACTTGTGAACGGAATGATTGTCAGTATCAAGTATGTGTTGGAAGTGTAAAAGAACTTCGTGAGCTGAGTGAAAATTTCACAGATGAGTGTGATTTGCATAAACCATATGTTGACGAATTAAACGTGAAATGTCCGAAATGCAATGGAAAAATGGTTCGTGAACCAGAAGTCATTGATTGTTGGTATGACAGTGGGAGTGCATTTTTTGCACAATGGCACTATCCATTTGAACACAAAGATGAATTCAACCAAAATTTTCCAGTGGATTTCATTAGTGAAGCTCTTGATCAAACGAGAGGTTGGTTTTATTCACTTCTTGCAATTTCAACATTTTTATTCAATAAACCACCGTATAAAAATGTGCTCACACTTGGATTAGTATTGGATAAAGATAATCAAAAAATGAGTAAAAGTAAACGGAATTACGTTAATCCTGATATTATATTAGATCATGAAGGTGCAGATGCACTTCGCTGGTATTTGATTTCATCAAATGCACCATGGAATTCTACTCGTTTTTATGAAGAAGCAGTAAAGGAGACCCTTGCTAAATTTATTTTGACCTTTTGGAATTCATATAATTTCTTCACGACGTATGCTTCTCTTGATTCCTTTGATTACGATCAAGATAGTATTGATTATGATCAGTTACAACCACTTGATAAATGGATTCTCAGTCGATTCAATAAACTTATTGATCGTGTGCAAAAAAATATGTCTACGTTTAACACACATAAGGCTGCGCGAGCAGTTGAACAATTCTTAATTGATGATTTTAGCAATTGGTATCTTAGAAGAAGTAGGAAACGATTATGGGAAGAAGAAAAAACAGCAGAAAAACTTGCAGCGTATACTACGATTTATGAAATATTCCTTGGGTTGGCGAAACTAATTGCACCATTTACTCCTTTTATCACAGAAGAAATTTATCAAAATTTAAAAACGGATTCAATGCCTGAGAGTGTTCATCTCTGTGATTATCCAACGGTTCAAAAAGAGTACATTAATGACGAATTAGAATCAGGGATGAAACAGATCCGGGGACTTGTTGAAGTTGGACGAGCACTTCGATCTAAAATTGGGATTAATGTTCGCTACCCTCTTCCGAAAGCAATGCTTGTCTGTAATAAAGACGTTGAAATGAACATTAAGGATTTACTTGATTTACTCGTTGAAGAAGTAAATGTGAAAAAAATTATGTTTGATCGAAAAACTGATAAATATATCAACAGAAAAGTCAAACCAAATTATGCAGTCCTTGGTCCGCGATTAAAGGAAAAAATGAGTGTATTCAATAAAGTAATAGCAGAAATGGATCCCGTTCAATTATATGAAACCTTACAGGAAGATGGAAAAGTTAATATTCAATTAAATAGTGAATCCATCACTTGTACAAAAGAAGATTTTCTTGTTGAAGAAGAAGAAAAAGAACACATTGCTCGAACACAAGCAGATGATGCAATTCTTCTTCTTGACACTGAGTTAACTGCTGACCTTGAAGCAGAAGGATTTACAAGAGAACTTGTTCGCCGTATTCAATCCATGAGAAAAGAACTTAACCTTGACGTGGAACAACATATTCAAACTCAAGTATGTATTCCAAAGAAGCAACAAAAAGCACTGAGTAAATGGATGGATTATATTGCTAATGAAACCCGGTCAAAACCTTTTACTTTGACTGATGAAGTCAATGGGAAACACGTAAAAACATGGAAGATAAATGATGTTGATGTGGTTATTGGAATTACTCCATAATTCTTTTTTTCCTTTGTTATTGAATACCTATTTCTTTTAAATATACGCGTAATTACAGGATTGTTAACAAATGATAACCCTTGGTATTGAAGGAACAGCTCATTCGATTGGTATCGGAATCGTTGAAAATCAAAACAATTTTTGTGACGTGTTATCAAATGTGATAAAAACATATCGACCTGAAACTGGTGGAATCCATCCCCGAGAAGCAGCAAACCATCACGCTGAACATGTGGCAACACTCATAAAAAAAGCATTAACTCAAGCTCAGATTGAATTAGCTGATATTGAGTTAGTTTCGTTTTCTCAAGGACCTGGATTAGGGCCTTGTTTACGAACCGCAGCAACCGCTGCACGGGCACTCTCCCTCCGCCTTGAAAAACCAATCATAGGGGTGAATCATTGTGTTGCTCACATTGAAATCGGACGAGGAACAATTCCAGAATGTACAGATCCTGTACTCTTATACACATCAGGAGCAAACACGCAAGTCATTGGATTTGCAGAAGGAAAATACCGTGTTTTCGGTGAAACACTTGATATTGGTATTGGAAATTGTTTAGACAAATTCGGTCGAACGATTGATTTACCATTTCCTAGTGGACCAACAATTGAACGTCTTGCAAAAAAAGGAAGACAATATCTCCCATTACCATATAGTGTCAAAGGCATGGATATTGCATTCTCGGGTCTTCTCACACGAGCTCAACACTATTTTGAAGAAAACAAAAAAGTAGAAGATATTTGTTATTCACTTCAAGAAACAACATTTGCTGCATTAACTGAAATCACAGAACGAGCAATTGCTCATACTGAAAAAAACCAGGTTCTACTAGGTGGTGGTGTCGCAGCAAATCAACGATTACGTGACATGGTTAAAATGATGGCTGAAGACCGGGGTGCTGCGTTTTTTGTTCCCCGAAAAGATCTTTGCATTGATAATGGAGTTATGATCGCATGGTTAGGATATCTTATGTTTCAAAGCGGAATAAGAATGAAGCTGAATGAAACAATCATTGATCAACGATTTCGGACAGATATGGTTAAGGTGACCTGGCGTGACTAAACAAAACATATTATATCAGGGTGCAGAAGCAAAAATTATTCAATCCACTTTTTTAGGTTACAACGTAGTGAAAAAACAGCGGGTGCATAAACGGTACCGAATCAAAGAAATCGATGAATACTTGATACAAACAAGAACCAAAGAAGAAGCAAAAGTAATGGGTTTAGCACGAACAAAAGGAGTAAGCGTGCCTATTATCTACGATATTGATTTACAAAAAGGATGTATCATTTTTGAATACGTTCAAGGAAGTAGAGTGAAAGATGTCTTTGATGATTTATCAAGTGAAAAAAAGATTTGGTTATGTGAACACATTGGTACTCAAATTGGGTTACTGCATAACGCTGAAATCATACATGGAGATTTAACTACATCAAACATGATATTATCAAAAGAAAAAGTATATTTCATTGATTTTGGACTTAGTGAAATCAATGCTGAAGTTGAAGCAAGAGGAGTGGATTTACATTTATTAATGGAAGCAATGGAATCAACACATTCCAAATACGCTTCCTTTTTTCGCTATGTATGGAATGGATATAGTAAATCGTATAAAAAAGACCCTAAAATGGTCAAACAAAAAGTAAATGATATCATTAAAAGAGGGAGATATCGATGAAAACACTTTATTTTATAACAAGTAATGAGGGAAAAGTAAGAGAGGCAACTGAGAAACTGAAACCATATGGGTATAATATTGTTCAAAAAAATTATGGTTATCCCGAGATTCAAGCTGATCATCTTGAAGATGTCGCTGAATTTGGTGTAAAATATTTACAGGAGAAAAAGATTGATCATCCCTTTGTTTTAGAAGATGCTGGTATTTTCATTGATGCACTCAACGGATTCCCTGGGGTGTATTCATCTTATGCTTATTTTACGATTGGACTAGATGGCATTTTACAATTAACTAAAACTATTTCTCAAAAAGAACGAACCGCAGTCTTTAGATCAGTATATGCGTATGGTACACCAGATGGTGAATCTGAATTATTTATTGGAACATGCAAAGGAAGTATTACAAGTGAAAAACGAGGAACGAAAGGTTTTGGATACGATCCAATCTTTCAACCAAAAGGATTTACAAAAACATTTGCTGAAATGAACTCTGAAGAAAAAAACAATATTTCTCATCGAGCACGATCACTTGAACAATTAGTCAGTTTTTTACAAAACAAGTAATTCATGTTAAAGTGGGCCAGACCGGAATTGAACCGGTGACCTCCGCGTTGTAAGCGCGACGTCATAACCCCTAGACCACTGGCCCGATTTTTTAGACATTTCGCTTGAATATAAGACATCTTGCTTAGACATAGGTGATGTCTCCTTTTTTATGTAGTTTTTTTTATTCGGTTCCAGAATGTGCAAGTGTCTTTTATATGTTTCTTTATCTGTTGATTTAATAATTCTATTCAAATTATCTTGGGGAGTTATATTTTGTAAAATAAAAAAACTGAACAGGTGAATTATATGAGAGGATAATCTTTTTTATGGGAATATTCCTCGTAATTTTACTGCGCGAGCAATTTTTGAAATGGCAAGGATGAATGCTGCATCTCGAAGAGAACATTTTTCTTTATTCATGGTATCCCACACTTCTGAAAATCCTTTAAGGATAATATTTTTCAAATTTTCGTTTACTTCGTCAACAGTCCAGAAAAAGGATTGTATTCCTTGAACCCATTCAAAATAGGAAACTATGACTCCTCCGCTATTTGCTAAGATGTCTGGGACAACGTAAATGTCTTTTTCATTAAGGATCATATCTGCTGATCGAGTGACCGGACCATTTGCTCCTTCAATGATAATGTTGGCTTGAATGTTGTCTGCATTATCTTGTTGTATTTGATTTTCAAGAGCAGCAGGAATAAGGACGTCAACATCTAATTCTAATAAATCCTCATTTGATATGAATTCAACATTGCCTTTCTTATTATAATCTTTAAGAAGTGAAGGGCGATCTGTTGAATGTACATATGATGCTATTTTTGGAATATCCAAACCATCCTGATGATACAGTGCTCCTGATACATCACTAACTGCTGTGATGTTGCATCCGTGTTCATGTAATAGTGATGCAGCAATAGATCCAACATTTCCAAATCCTTGGATTGCTATTGATGTTTGCTTTGGATCTTTTTTTAATCGTTCTAGGATTTCAAGTGTGGTTAACATAACTCCTCGACCGGTTGCTTCTTTTCGACCTAATGATCCTCCTAAATCAAGTGGTTTACCTGTAACAATATCAAGAACTGTTGATCCTTCATGCATACTTATTGCATCCATGATCCAACCCATGGTTTTTTCATTTGTGTTTACGTCTGGCGCGGGAATATCTTTTCTTGGACCTATAATTGGGAGAAGAGTGGCGGCGTATCGTTTTGTTAATCGTTGTAATTCTTTTATGGAAAGATTGTCTGGATCGCAGGTGACTCCTCCTTTTGCTCCACCAAATGGAACATTTGCAACTGCGCATTTGAAGGACATAAGAGTAGCGAGTGCTTTCACTTCGTTAAGATCTGTGTTTTTATGGTATCTAATTCCTCCTTTGCATGGTCCGCGTGCACTTGAATGTTGGACTCGGTATCCAGTGAAAACATCAATTTCGTCATTATCTTTTTCTATTGGGATTTGTACGGTGAGCTCTCGTTCGGGTTGACGGATCATTTTGTGAATTCCTTTATCCAAAGTAATTCGTTCTGCTGTTGCATCTATTTGATTTAATACACTTTCGTAAAATGTTTCTGTCATATGTTCACCTTCTATGATTTTAGAAATAAAACT
>CAZOPW010000025.1:0-28413 GCA_964581795.1 uncultured Thermoplasmatales archaeon
TTAAATTTTTATCATTACTACATTGTGTAATAATATTCCCCATCTTTTCGTTGTTTTCTATCCATATATGAATCTGGTTTATTTACACGTGGACGATGAGTTTCTTCATCCCTACGAAACGTAATATCAACATTTTTCAAAAATCGATTCATGCCTTCATGTAAACTATACGGTCCTTGAGCAATACCATTTTTTCCAGGTTTCCCATCAAACACCACCAATGCATCACTGATCATATCAATAAAATACACATCATGATCAACAATCATCGCTGACTTCCCTGTCTTTTCAACGATACGACGAATAGCTCTTGAAGTAATCATACGTTGTTCACTATCTAAATACGCAGACGGCTCATCAACTAGATACATATCCACATCTTGCACTAATGCATTTGCCACTGCAACCCGTTGTAATTCACCGCCCGAGAGCGTATTAATCTGCTTTTCAAGTAAATATTTCAATCGGAATGGTTTGAATAATTCAGCTTGATAAAAAGAAGAGGTAAATAATAATTGAGCACTTCTTTCAAAAAAATCTTGAACAGTCCCCTCAAAATCAGGAGTGATATATTGAGGTTTATAACTTACTTTCAAATCAGTTTCAATTTCACCAACTGTTGGCTCACTCACCCCAGCAAGCATTTTCACAAACGTTGTTTTTCCTATTGCATTTGGACCAACGATACCAATAATCTCCCCCTTTCGAATATTGCCACTGCCAACTTTCAACGAAAATTCATCAAATCGTTTTTCCAATCCACCATACGCAACCAATATAGATAATTCCTGACGTTTTTTTGGTGGATGATCAAAGAATTCTATTTTTTCCCCAAACCGAATGTTTTCCTCACTTAAATATCCTGAAAGATAGGTGTTAATTGCATGACGAACACCACGAGGATGAGTAACAACACCATATGCTCCCTCTGCACCATACATTAAATGCACTGAATCAGCAAGAAAATCAAGAATAGCTAGATCATGTTCAATTACCATGACTTTTTTTGTTTCAGAAAGTTTCTTAATGATTCGAGCAACTTTTAATCGTTGATGAATATCAAGATAAGAAGAAGGTTCATCAAAGAAATACAAATCCACATCTTTCAGCAATGCTGCAGCAATAGACATCAACTGCAACTCTCCGCCAGATATCGTTCTCTGACTTATCTCTTTTTCAAGAATGCCTTGGATGCCAAGTTGTTCAACGATGTTTTCAAATTGACCTGATGTATCAGATTGTATGAGTAAATCCTTAATTTTTCCTTTCATCACCCGGGGAAGTTTATCGACATATTGTGGTTTCACCACTGATGAAAGATTTCCTTTTCGAATGTGTTTGAAATGATCATGAAGTTCTGTTGCAGCATAATAATCAACAACTGCATCCCAAGACGGTTTACCATCTAAATCACCCAAATTAGGAGTGAGTTGCCCAGATAGAATCTTAATTGCTGTTGTTTTTCCAATACCATTTGGACCAAGAATACCCACACATTTTCCTTTTTTTGGTATAGGCAATCGGAAGAGTCTAAACCCATTTTTTCCAAATTGATGAATAAGATCGGTATCTAATTCCTCTGCAAGTCCAATAATTTTAATCGCTTCAAAAGGACATTTATGAACACAAATGCCACAACCAACACATAATTCCTCAGAGATAATTGGTTTTCCATCTTCACCCTTAATGATGGTTTCATCGCCGGCTCGTACCCGGGGACAGTATTTAATACACTCATATGAACAATTTTTAGGTTTACACCGATCTCTAAGTAGGACAGCTATACGCATAATTTCAACAACAGGACATTGGCCATCCTATTAAAAGATTTTAGTGTAAAAAAATTTTTGATCACCTAGTTTTTTACCGATAAATCCTTTAACCACCACTCTCATGTGTCTATGGAACTCATCAAAAAGTGAGTATGAGGAATGAATATGGTGAAAATTACATTGGACGAACAAAGCATAGATGCAATAGTACAGTATGCGAAAAAACATCCAGATGACATCCGGGACCTTATCAAGATTGTTGGTGAAGAAATGCTTTCTGTTCTCATGGAAAGAGATATTCTTGATAAAGGCGCACAATTATATAGAGAAATCCAACAATCGATTAATTACACCTATGAAAAATAACAGGATTATTAGTTACAATCAAATCAACCTTTTTCCTTTTTAATTTTTTTTATTGAACCTGAATACTTTGCCAGGAAGATTGATTCACATTATTAGCAATATCGATGGCTGTAACACGAAATTGTATTGTTTCATTTGATGCAAGCGAACCCAATTCAACTCCGTAAACCGGATGATTTGAATATTGTTTTTTTGGGTCCTCTGGATGTCTTGATTGAATGGGGTGTTGACCATATTCAAACATGGTTTTTGATATAACTGGTTGTATCCCTTTTTTATAATCAAGAATTACGTTTTTCATTGGGAAATTCTGTTCATTACTAATATTTGCATAAATAACAATATTTGTTTGATTGGTGATCTGATCTGGTGACGAAGTAATTGAATGAATGATTGGTTTGTGTGTTTTTATTGTATCATTAATAACGATTGGATGATGAATGATTTGTTCATTATTCATTGAATCTAAGGTTCTAACTGATACTGAATGAATGCCAGGGGAAAGAGATTCTGAATTTAGTGATATCGTCCAATTATGAGTTACAGATACTTGGTTCCAATTTGAATTATCGATACCTATAGAAAGAGATTTTAACTCTGAGTTATCTTGACTTTTTCCATGTATAATTAATTGTTGACCTTGATTAAAAATATCAAACTTGTTAGGTGAGAGAATAGTTGTAGATGGAAGGGTATTATCTAAAAGAGTTACTTTTCTAAAAATTGTTGTTGATCCACAGGTTGCATTAATACTATAGGTTCCTGGCTTCCAATGCGTAGTATCAATAGTACAATTCCATTGTCCACTTGAAACAGTTCCTGTGTATTTATTGAACTGTATATCTGTGTGAGTTGAGGAAATCCCAGTGATTTTGATTTGGTCACCTATCTGAAAATAAGGGTGGTCAAATATGGTGGTTGACGGTTGTAAAATAACGACATTATTATCTGTCATTTGATCCTTGAAATAAAGTTGTATATCGCTAATTGAAATTATTTGCTTATTTGGATTGTGAAAAACAAAATAATAGGAATCATTTTCGATTGTAAATGTATCATTTATGATATTTCCATTCTTAAAATAGTTTGTAGTGAAATCTCGGTTATTCACATAATTGTTATAATTTTCTTGATTGAGAATAAAACAGGAAATAGGGCAATCACTAAAGTACTGGCCAATATCATCATTTCGAACATTTGCTTGATATTGAACACCAGTTGATTGTACAGATAGATACCCCTGAATTTTATTTGTGGAATCAATTGATTCGGGATCTAGATTTCTTATTTCATTTGGTCTTTTTTCCGAAATAATCCTTGGAAATCGAATAGAAAATTCTTTAGTAACTGGGTTTTTTAAGAACCTGATTGTTGTCCAAGAAGCCAGAGGAAACGGTATAGATGAAAAAGGTTGCTGAATAAGGAATACATATTCATCGTTTTTTCCTAATGTAAATGAACATACTCCATCTGCATCAGTGTAATTCCAAATGCTGATTGTTAATCCATCGATAACATCTGAAACATTTTCGATTCGTTGAATCATTTTGTCATATAATCTATCAATAATTGACTCCCGAATGTTTTGAGGTAGACTTTCCCAAAACGATTGAAGTAAACTAAGTGCTTTATTCTTATACCAAGTGATATCTTTCAAACCTTTGACTAAAACAGTGACTCTTGCTCCATCAATCGGATGACCCATAAGATCTGTTACAGAAAAAGAAACATTAACCGTTTCTTCAGAATGAATATATTCATCTGTCACATCGTAGATAAAGCCATCACCTCTCCATGAAAACACTGATGACATCTCTTTTCCCCAATTATCCGAATATACCATTGGTACATCCACAGTTCCACCAGAATCAGTCCACCAATTATCATTCTGATGCCAACCATCATCATAAAAAGCTCTCCATACATGATCTTCGGCAATGTTACACACACTAATAGAAGGTACTAACACTGAACGTAATCCCGCAACCGCGATCCGTTGCAATTCGCCACACCATCCATTGTGTTGATGTGCAATAAGATTTGGTTGACCTGGTCTATCACCCGTTGCTTGAAATGGAACCGTTTTTCCAACCCAATAACTCACAGCTTCAACTGCTGTCGGATGAAGACTAATACTTTCCGTCCATTCCCTATTTTTTGGTTGATGATATGATTCTTCATCCCAAAGATATGAAATTCCTTTCATTTTCTCCAAAAGAAGTGGATATCCAATATCATTATGATTTACAAGATATGTTCTCCAAAACGTATCATAAATATATGATGGGTGTTCGCTAAGGATTTGAGGATGAACGATATACCAGTAATAAATCTCTTTAGGTAAAACACGAGTGATTGATTTATTACCACTTAAAATTGAATATTGGATTGTTGAATAATAACTAGATTTATTTTGATTAAATTCAATAATATCTGCATATCCAATTTTTTTATCAATTTCATAAACATACTCAACATTTTCTAAAAGTAGTTGTGGTTCAGCAATATTTCCTAATGGTGCATGTGCGATGCAAAACGAAAGTTCATCAGTTATTTTTCTTTCAGATTCAAGAATGAGATTGGCATAAGGTAAAGGATCCTGTAAATGTTCAAATTGATAAAATAACGAATGTCGAATCCAACTCGGTGCTTTCACAAGCGCTTGTTTAATTGTATCTGAAAAAGAAACTGTCATTGGATCTGAAATTTTGGAAAATGATTTCGAATTTGGAAAATATTTAATGACATATTCTTCTCCAGGTTTAATATAAATTCTATTTTCAAATCCCGCAATAACTTGTTGAGTTTCAGTTATTGTTCCTTCTGACATTGGAATAATAATCGAAATAAAAACTAACAAAAAAGCAACCATGCAACTAAATGATGTTTTCAAAGTCAAAGGATAAAGAAATTTCACATTTACCACATACTATTAGTTTTTTTCACTATTAAAATAAGTCGAAATATTATTTAAATCGTTTGGTAAAAATCTAAATTATTAAAATTATTTTTCATTTAAGAATTAATTTTTTGATTACACACATTTTTTAGATTACAATGATTACACTTATTTCTCAAATGATGGTTTCGTATCACCTTATTTTGATCTCGAATCATTTTCATATCTTCTATACTTTTTTTCAACCGGTTTTTGGCATTTTGATCAAATGGGATTTTAAACCGTTTGCACGTGTCAGAATAAATGATGTAACCATAAGGGGTTGATTTATGAAAATATTCAGTTGTAAGTTGACAATATGCAATAAGCTGCATAACGTGATGCTCTCTTGGATGTAAATGATGTCCAGTTTTTAATTCAATAGGTATAATTTTTCTACCTTTTTTAATTACAAGGTCAGGTTTTCCGATAAGTGGATAGATCGAGGAATACAAAGAATATGATTCACCTTGGAGGTCATTGAAAACTATTTTTCCATTTGGAATAAGAGAGTTTTCCTTACCTTTTTTTACAATAAAACCACTTAATAATCCAAGGATTAATAGGAAAGCCCCTATCCCTATAAGATAAACAACTATTGACATAATTTTTCATCCAATAAATCCGATTTCAATTAGTAAGAATATTAGTATTAAAACCGAGCCAGACACGATTAAGACATAGCTTAAATTCCTTACATGCCGCAAAATGTAGGTTTTCTTTCCAATTGAATTATGAATTTGCATTCCATGGGATTTCTTTTTAGAGTGGGGTGAACGATATCCTTTTCGTTTGAGAAACCAAGATACTGAACAAAAAGTAAATTGTCCAATCTCGGACGCTGAAAATAACGTTTCATCTCTTTTCATATTCTCACAATATAAATTTACGGTAACAGCATAGAATGAAGTACTTTATTCGTTTTATGATTTAAAAAACAGTTTCGATTACCCTACATAATCTATATATCAATCAATCATGATGTAGGAATATTTCCTGAGGGTAACTTATGACTTCGATTATAGGCATCAGAAGAGAAGATAAAAACAAATGGGAACAACGGGTGCCACTCATTCCAGATCACGTGAAAGAATTACACGAAAAACATGACATAACTATTATTATACAACCTTCAAAAATTCGTGCTTTTGATGATAAAGCATATCAACAATCAGGAGCAATCGTTACCGAAGACCTTTCCAAAGCCTCAGTTATCTTTGCAGTCAAAGAAATACCCAAATCGTTTTTCCAACCAAATAAAACCTATGTTTTTTTCTCCCATACAATCAAAGGACAAGCATATAATATGCCTATGATCAAAAAAATGATGGAATTAAACTGCACTCTTATTGATTATGAACGAATTGTTGATGAGAATAATAGAAGATTGATTTTTTTTGGTAGATACGCTGGAATCGCAGGAATGGTCGACACATTTTGGGGATTTGGTAAACGAATAAAAAACGAATATGATATTAAAAACCCGTTTAATAAAATAAAGCAAACATATCAATACGAATCCTTAAGTAAACTCAAACAACATTTCACAAATATCGGAAAAAATATCGAAAAAAATGGATTACCTGATTCTCTAAATCCAATTATTGTCGGATTTGCAGGATATGGAAATGTTTCAAAGGGAGCCCAAGAAATCTTTGATCTCATGCCTTTCGTGGAATTACAACCACAACAACTCAAAACAGTGTTTGAAGACCCAGATCCACACACATTATATAAAGTTGTTTTTAGAGAGGAAGACATGGTACAACCTAAGAATCCATCTAATCCATTCCAACTACAAGATTATTATCACTATCCAGAAAAATACACATCTAAATTCGAACAATATCTTCCATACCTTTCAATTTTAATTAATGCAATTTATTGGGATAAACGATATCCAAGATTAGTAACAAAAGATTATCTTCAATCTTTTTCAGATATAAAGAAATGTCTTCGTCTACATATTATTGGAGATATTAGCATCGATATTAATGGAGCTATTGAACCAACTGAAAAAGCAACCACTCCCGATAATCCAATTTTTGTATATAATCCAAAAAATGATGATATAATCGATGGTTGTAAAGGAAGAGGTATTGCAATTATGGCTGTTGATAATTTACCCTGTGAACTTCCAAAAGATTCTTCTCGATCCTTTAGTGAAATATTATGGCATTTCGTTCCATCAATTGCACATGCTGATTATTCTGTCCTCTTCGATCAACTTTCATTACCTAATGAAATCAAAAAAGCAGTTATCTTACATAAAGGTCAATTAACTCCTCAATATGCTTACATCAACAAATATTTATAATTCGTTTTTGTTGCGACAGAGAAAGCACATATTGTTTTAACAGATAAAAGGTGACAATAATATATGAATTCAGTTTTAGTACTCGGCGCGGGTATGGTCTCCCGTCCACTTGTAAGATATCTTTTAGGTTTGCCCAACGTAAAAGTAACCATGGCTAGTAGAACCGTGGAAAAAGCAGAAGCAATCATAAATCAACATCCAGATGGCACACCATTATCCCTCGACGTTCATGACGAAAAAAAACTTGAATCTCTAATTAAACATGCTGATGTAGTTGTCAGTCTTCTTCCCTATATTTATCATGTGAAAGTAGCAAAACTATGCATCGCTCATCAGAAACATTTGGTAACAACATCATATGTAAGCGAAGAAATGAAAGCATTAGATGATCAAGCAAAGGAGGCACAAGTTCTTCTTCTCAATGAATGTGGTCTTGACCCAGGTATCGATCATATGAGCGCGATGAAAATCATTCATGAAGTCCAAGAACAAAATGGATACATTGACAGTTTCCATTCAACCACCGGAGCGTTACCCTCCCATGAACATAATACAAATCCATTTGGATATAAATTCAGTTGGTCACCTCGGGGAGTACTTCTTGCATCACGGAACCCAGCAAAATGGTTAGAAAAAGGTGAAATTGTATCAATTCCTGGTGAGGAACTGTTTGAACATTACCGTCTTCAAGATGTACCAAATGTTGGAACCTTTGAAAACTATCCAAATCGAGATTCTGTTCAATACAAAGACATATATGGATTAACTAAAGCAGAAACTGTTTATCGGGGAACATTTCGAATGACCGGTTGGTGTGAAACATTAAAAGCTATCGCTGAAATCGGATGGCTTGAGGAACATCCGCTCAATGAAGAGAATCTAAAAACCTATGCTGATGTAACAAGGTATCTACTTAAAATCAATAAAAATGACTCATTATACGAAAAAACCGCTTCTTATTTACAACTTCCACCCTATACAGCAACACTAAAACGTTTGCAGTGGCTAGGATTGTTTAGTGAAATCCCTTTGCCAAAAAACAAAGACAATCCACTGGATTATTTAAATGTACTAACATTACAAAAAATGGAATTACCAAAAAATGAAAAAGACATGATCGTCATGCATCATGAGTTCACTGCTGTCTATGATGGAAAAAAAGAATATTTAACATCAACACTAATTAATTATGGTGAAGCTAAGGGAGATAGTGCTGTTGCACGTACTGTAGCATTCCCTGCAGCAATCGCTGTAAAAATGATTTTGTCTAACAAGATCAACCTAACTGGAGTTCATATTCCTATTATTCCAGAGATTTACACGCCAATTCTTAAAGAACTAGAAACAATGAATATCACATTCACTGAGACAAAAATACCGTCTAATCCATCCTAATCCTATTTTTACCTTGTTTTTTGTTTTTTCGTAATCTATTAAAACAATGAACACCTTAATAATATATAAATGGGGACATAAACATGAACAAAATGCTTGTACTATTGTTGATTGGACTCTTTTGTCTACCAACACTATTTTCACCAACCTCTGAGAATATACTAGCTATAGATCATATTTTGAATCAAAATAATGAACAAATAGTAATAAGAATTGATACCTCTAAAAAAATACCTTCTCTTCCTTCTAACGTCGAAATCATGAGTGGACTTCCAGGTGAATACCTGGATGTAATCGTTGATGAGGATATTCTTCACCAGCTCGCAAAAAAAGGAATATCTTATAGCTTTTATTCAACTTTATCTGATGAAACTGATTCATCGATTGTAGAAACATATCCAACTTTTGATGAAATGGAGCAATATTTACAAACCATCTCTTCAACACATTCAGAAATTACAAGATTGTTCAGTATTGGTAAAAGCTGGGAAGACCGTGACATTTGGTGCCTTGAAATTAGTGATAATCCAGGGATAAATGAAGAGGAACCAGAAGTATTATTCATGGGATTACATCATGCACGTGAGTGGCCGACAATTTCGATATCCTTATCAATAATTGAAAAACTAATAAATTCATATGATGTACTACCTGATTTAACAGAGATTGTCAATCAAACGCGAATTTTTATTATTCCATGTGTTAATCCTGATGGATACTATTACGATCATGATTTACATAATGGGGGTAAATGGTGGCGTAAAAACAGACATTTTTTTCCAGATTATAATCTATATGGAGTTGATCTCAATCGTAATTATGGAGGGTCATGTAATGGAAACCCAAAAGCAATGTGGGGTTCCGATGGAATAAGTCACCACCCAGAATCAGCAGTTTATTGCGGTACAGAACCATTTTCAGAACCAGAGATTCAACACATAAAGGATTTTTTTCTGAATCAATCTCTTGATGCTTCAATAAGTTGGCATACATATGGTGAACTCGTGATGTGGCCATGGGGATATTCCACGACTGATCAAGCACCAGATCATGAAGAAATGAGCCTGATTGGTATTCGAATTGCTAACGCGATAACAAAAATGGATCAAGCAGGATTATATGTTCCCACGCAAAGTTCTGGATTATATCCAACTACAGGGGATACCACTGATTGGTTTTATGGATATAGTCACTATGTTCTTGGCAGACCACATTTTGCTTACACCATTGAAGCATGTGAAGAGTTTCATCCAGATGAATACTATTTGGAACAAATTTGTCATGAAAACGTTGAAGGTGCACTTATCTTATTAGAGGAGGTAAACCGTGTTTTAGAGACTCCTCGACGGGTTCTTCCTCCAAAGGTTACTGATATCAGTACCTGTGAGAATTCATCACTTAGGATAACATGGGAAGAACAAAATGTTGAAGCAAACTTAGAAAAAATAGCTGTAGAACAATTTAATGATGGTAATTTAGTTGTAGATCAAATACCAAAAGATACATCTTTTTGGGAATTGAATGGGTTCACTATTAGTAATAGACGTGCATATTCTGGGGAATATTCACTTCATTCTCACACTGAAAAGAATCAAATATCCGCGATGACAAGTTCCTCTCCTCTCTTTGTTACTGAAGGAATGAATTTATCGTTTTGGTGCTACTATGATATTGAAAAAGGTTATGATTATGCGTTTTTAGAGATTAGTACTAATGGGAGAACATTTGATAAAATCGATTCATTCACTGGTCAAAGTAATGAATGGATAAAGAAAACCTATGATTTAAAAGACTATGAAGGCAAATCAATATTCATCCGATTTAGATATTATACTGATGAATATACTGGAGAAGATGGATTTTGGGTTGATGACATCTACCCAGTGAACACATTTGAATCCGTGGAACTCATCAGTGAAGAGATAACAACTAATTCATTTTATCTTACTCCGCCCGGTGAAAATATAACTAGTTATTTTAGAATCCGAGGGTATAATGAACCATATCAATGGTGTGACTTTGGACAATTATATCAACTTTCAGAAACAAAAAGTAATACAATACCAACTATTCCTCAAATAATTGGAACTTCTCGTGGGAAATCAAATCAAACATATAATTATACACTTCGAAGTATTGATCAAGACCAAGATGAAATTTACTATCAAATCCAATGGGGCGATGGAACTCAAACAACCTGGCTTGGACCATATGACTCAGGTGAAAACATCACCGTGAATCATACATGGACATCTGATGGAACCTTTCTTATAAAAGCTCGGGCTAAAGATAGTTCAGGGGCAATCAGTGACTGGAATCAATTACAAGTTGAAATGCCACATATGATTCATCATCCATTTCTTTATCGAATTCAACTAATAATACAATGGATTCTCTCTTTATGGCAATAAGCCATTTTCCTTCCTTTTTAAAAAATCATTCAATTATTATTTGATGCTTACCGATATTGTTTTATAAGCGGGAAGGATACCCGTCTAACAACACCTAAGGCATATTGCTCCATATGGAGGTGAAAACATGACTATACCACCAGACAACGTTCATCATACATTAAGCAGGTACATGCTTGTCGACGGCTTCGACCTTGTTTTAGATCTTAAAAAAAGCAAAGGCTGTCAAATATATGACTCCAGAAGAAAAAAATTTTTACTAGATGGATTCTCCTTTTTTGCTTCATCTCCTCTTGGAACTAATCATCCTGCATTACTTGATTCAGCATTTGTCAAAAAAATCGGTGAAATTGCAGTTAATAAACCAACAAATTCAGATTTATACACGCAAGAAATGGCTGATTTCGTTAACACTTTTGGACAACTTGCCGTCCCAAATTATTTCTCACATCTCTTTTTTGTGAGTGGTGGTTCACTTGCTGTTGAAAATGGGTTAAAAACAGCATTTGATTGGAAAGTACGAAAAAACCTTGCAGCAGGTAAAGGAGAAAAAGGATCAAAAGTAATCCATTTCAAAGATGCATTTCATGGACGAACTGGATATACTCTTCCAATGACAAATACGTTTGATCCAAATAAGACAAAATATTTTCCAGTGTTAAAATGGCCACGTATTATTAATCCAAAAATAACATTTCCACTCAATGACGAAAATCTCCAAGAAGTAGAAGACCTTGAAAAACAAGCAGTTGAAGAAATTGAACAAGCGTTTTTAGATCATCCTGATGATATCGCGGCTCTTATCATTGAACCTATTCAAGGTGAAGGTGGAGATAATCATTTTAGAAAAGAATTCTTCAAAGAGATCCGTCGGTTATGCGATGAACATGAGATTATGTTCATGGTTGATGAAGTACAAAGTGGCGTTGGACTCACAGGCAAAATGTGGGCACATGAACATTTTGATGTGAAACCAGATATCCTTGCTTTTGGTAAAAAAACTCAAGTTTGCGGTATTATGGTTGGAAAAAAAGTCGATGAAGTCAAAGACAACGTGTTTACTGTTAGTAGCAGGATTAATTCAACATGGGGTGGAAACCTTGTGGATATGGTCCGAGCACAAAAATATTTTGAAGTCATTGATGATGAAAATCTAGTTCGTAATGCTGAAGTTCAAGGTAAACGATTACTGGATGGATTAGAATCATTACAAGAAAAATATCCACACTTACTCAGCAATGCTCGAGGAAGAGGATTAATGTGTGCTTTTGATCTACCAAGTCCAGACCAACGAGATGAAATGAAAAATCGTTTATATGCAAATGGTCTTGTCGTTCTTGGATGTGGTGCAAATACGATTCGATTCAGACCACCATTGATCATAACTGAAGAAGAAATCGATGAAACACTTTCAATTATCAATAAAACCGCACAAACATTCTAACTCAAAAAATATTCTAAGAAGCATTAAACAGAGGAAATACTTTAGAAAAGTATTTTACCTATATTACTCCTTGAAAACAATGCTATCATGTGATTTCATTTCAATATGAGGAAATTTTGGTTTAAAACGCGCTCTAATCTCCTCATCATAAAGGTATTCTCCACCTTTTTCTTTAAAAATCTTTTCTCCTGCTTTCATCTGATTGAACGTATTAGCATTAATCGTGTTGATCGTGCCTGGACCAATTCTTGAGAGAATACTCATAGTCAGACCAATACCATAGGGAATTGATTCAGACCGAAACATAGTCCCCGGAATAGCTTCAAACCAAGTTCCAATTGATTCTTCACCAAATCGTGTAATAGGAATACCCATTGCTGCTTGACGTTCAGGGGTAGGTCCCGCATGACCAACAATCCATTTCCCGTCAATAAAAACTTCGATATCTGCTTCCGTGGAAAAGTAACCAAGAGCATCATACCATTTGCGCATCATTTCATCATACAATTGGTTATATACTGATTGACTTTCAAGAGCAGCAAAAATTTTATAACGCGTTTTTAATCCCGCGCATCGACATAACGCAGCAAATACACTATTTATATGAAGACAAGTCCCTGTTCCACGATAAAGTGTTTGATCAACATTATTCATAGGTAGAAATTCAAATGTTAATTTTCTTTTACACCATTCAAACGCAGCTTCAGCAAATTCATAATCATTTTTTTTGAAAGCACCAAGCTTATGAGCAAGAGCGATGATGGTTTCATCATGAGAATTACACCATAATGTTGGTCGCTTATATTTTTCATTTCTTCTGAAAAACTGCATTCCTTCTTCATACTTTGGTAACGAGTATCTTCTCTGAGGTCGAATATATTTCACATTCGTCGAACGTTGTGAACTTAACTTCTTGATATTACTCATGTTTGTCAAAAAAATCTTTGAAAAAGAAAGTCCACCACCAAACAACATTTTTAAATAAGTTTTATTGGGAATATATTCCCTATCTTTCATTTCTAAAAGGCTTGTCATAAGGATTACGTTCCACTAATACCTTTATAATTTTTTTAAGATTAGTAAATTATTTTTTTAAGAATGTTTACCCATTTTAAGGATTTTCATAAAGATTCTTAATTTCAGTTGATGATAAAGCTCTATTGTAAATTCTCATTTCATCAATAATCCCGTTCAATGGACATCTTGGTCCAGCCCATCTGTTATTTCCAATAGCTGGGCTTAAACCACAATTTGAATATCTACTAATAGTAGTATTAGTTCCAACTTTCACTCCATCTATATAAATACACATTTGATTTGCATCATAATTAAAAATCCCTGCCACATGAGTCCATACATTAATTGGAATTTTGATATCACTTTTTACTACAAGACCATCTTTACTATCTTTAATATTAAAGGTTAGGCTCCCATCTTCTTCTAAAAGATAGATAAATCCAGTTGTGGATCCCCCTCGATAGTCAAATATGTATGATCTATTGTGATATTGATGAGGGCCATACCATTTTATCCATGTAGAAATTGTAAATTGATTCTGTATACCATCATCAAGAGACGATGGTATTGAAGAGATTTCATCGCTATCTGTTATTTCAACACCATATCCTGAAACACCATCAACTATTTCACCTCCGGAGATTACTCCATTATTTCCGTTATTAGAACTATCCTTTGCGGTTCCGTCATCAAAATTCCAATAACCTATCAAACCTAATGATCCAGTATAAAATGAGTAATGTTCTTTTGTCCAATGAACTCCATCTGTAACATTAACATACCAGTGATACCAAGTATCATCTTGCAATCCATTTATAGGCACCGTAATCGTACCATCAGATATTTGAGTATCAGATTTTGATCCTATAGATGGTGATGTTTCCACGGTATAATCCATAAGGTCTCCTTGTGCATCATATAATTCAAAAGTTAGTTCAGAAAGACTTGTCGACGCAGTAGTTTGATCCTCAGGAACAGGGTTAATTACTACTGGTTCTTCTTTTACTGTGGTAAATGAATATGTTTCTGTCGAGGTGGTTTTTCCATCATCAACTTCTACAGTCCATTCGTAAGTCGTTGATGGCTTTAAACTCGATACAGAGATTGAATATGTACCATCACGCTTTAAATAACCACTTCCGATCCCAATATAGGGATTAGTTGTTACCGAATAACCCATCAGATCATTATCATCATCAGAAATAGTGAATGATAGTTCAGATAATGAAAGTGGGACCATTTGTTCACCATCTGGAGGATTTGGATCTGATATAGTTGGTTTATCATTCGCTGGATAAAACACATCAATTTGATCAGCAATAACACTAGTAAATAAGGTATATCCTGAAAACGCATAAACTCTGCCATAAGCAGATCCATAAGTCAGACCCAAACCTGTAAAACCAAGGGCATAGCCACTTTGCCCGCCATATGCTCGGAATCCTTGATCTTTAATTAAACTGCCAACGGTGGTGACTGCCATATCATTTTCTTTGTTACCTCTCCAATTCAGAAAGAGCCTGGGACGTGGAAGGAGAAAAAAGGGAAAGACTCGACCGGATCCTCCACTACTGAGTGTACAGCATAATTGAGATGCAGTTGATGTTGAATATGTTTTCATATTTGCGTTAAGGTTTTTCATGTATTCGAAATTAGGAGGTGTTAATAGTTGTTTTAATTCATTACTTTTATATTCGTTATTTGTAAATACGTGTTTTAATAATCCGTCAATAAAAAGATTGTTTACTGTAGTATTTGAATAGTAATTTCTGCAGAGTTTAATAAGAGTATCTGCTTGTTCTATTGATACTCTTTTTTGGAGTATTTTGTTCCCATTTGGTTGAATTAATGATAATTTTAGGTTAACCTCTTCTTCTTGTTCTGATAGGTTCCAAGTAGCGAGTGTGGATGTAAAACCTGAGAAAAATAGCATGCATAAAACAGCTACAATAAACTTTTCTTTCATTTAAATTCCCTCCAGGGATAATATTTATAATAAAGTACAAATGTAAATAATTTTCTATTGTAAATTAATTAAATTGTCGAAATATACCTTAAAGATAATAAAAATAATTTAATTTTAAATAAGATGACTTGTTACGGCATTTTTAATGGTTGAATTAGAACGATCCTTAAGTTTATGGCAGATAACGATGATGAGCGTTGGAGTAATCCTTGGTGCTGGTATTTATGTTGTCATTGGAGAAGCAGCGGGACTTGCAGGTAACACGGTCTGGTTATCATTTATTCTTGCAGCTGTCGTTGCTAGTTTCACAGGTTTAAGCTACGTTGAACTAGCTTCTCGTTTTCCAACCGCTGCAGCAGAATACACGTATGTTGAACAATCATTTGGAAAGCGATTAGCATGGGTGACTGGATGGATGATAATCGCAGGTAGTATCATTGGAAGTGCTACAGTTGCATTAGGATTTGCTCGGTATCTTTCAGCCATTGTGAACACACCAGTGATCACAACGGCGTTTGTTGCCTTACTTATCATTGGATTTGTGTTGTTTCTAGGAGTACAGGAAACTGCTTCTCTAACAATCCTTTTTACCATCATTGAGGCAGCAGGGCTCATCATTGTAATCTTTATCGGTCTTCCTTCACTTGGTACAGTGGATTACACTCAAATGGCTCAAGGAATAAGTGGTCTTCTTCAGGCAGGCGTATTGATTTTTTTTGGATATATCGGGTTTGAAGGAATAACTCGGCTTGCTAATGAAACAAAACAACCTGAAAAAACCATTCCTAAAGCGATTCTTATTTCACTTATTGTCACAACTGTTTTATACATTCTTGTAGGTCTTGCCGCAGTAAGTGTTGTCCCATGGAATGAACTTGCGAGTTCAAAGGCACCATTAGCACTTGTTGCTCAACAAGTATTTGGTGAAAAAAGTTTTCTAGCTTTATCTGTTATTGCATTGTTTTCCACATTCAATACTTCCTTGGCTATGCTCCTTAGTGGATCCCGCTTGGTATATGGAATGGCTATTGAAAAAGGACTTCCAAAGATTTTTACAAAGGTAAGTCGAAGAACGAAAACTCCCTGGGTAGCTATTATAGGTGTTGTCTTAGCCTCTCTTTTATTTTTGTATATTGGGGATGTAGCTGTTGTTGCAAATCTAACGAATTTCACAATTTTTGTTGTATTCATTATCGTAAATGCTACCGTTATTTACTTTCGATACAAGAAACCATCTGATAAGGGATTTAAAACACCTGGTTCTATCGGTAATCTCCCAATTTTACCCGTTCTTGGTTTAATTACAACCTTATTTTTATTATTCAATGTTTCTCTTGAAGTTTTAATCATGGGGACAGTTCTACTACTTATTGGTTTTATTTTGTATCATTTTCTCTCATCAAAAGAAATGTTTAAACAAAACGAATGATTTCGATAACATCAAGTGGAGTCTTTTACTGTGAAACAATTAGAAAAGAACCATCTTGTTCAAAAGATCTTACTTAGTTTTTCCCTTATGGTAGCACTGGGCATCATACTTGGACTTTTAACTGGTGGTTTCCCAAGATTTGGCTCTGAAATTTCAACGATTGCCTTGTTTATTGCAATGACATTCTCACTACAGCAAGTTTCAATTCGAGAAACGTTGAAGCAAGCATCAAAAAAAATAATAATTCTTGCTTTTATCATTCACTTTATTTTTCTTTCAGGTATCATTCTTTTGATGGGTAGTTTTTTTCCATCTCCATTATGGGAAGGATTCGTAGTCATGGCTGCAGTTCCACCTGCTGTTGCAGTAATTCCAATTACAAAAATCCTTCGAGGCAATCTTCAACAAACCATTGTTTCACTTTCTTTTTTATACCTAGTTGCATTAGGATTAACACCAGTTTTTTTACTTGTGTTTTTAGGAGAGCAAGTCGCTTTTTGGAGTATGGCAGAAACCGTTATCGAATTCATCGTTCTCCCCTTACTTCTTTCAAGATTTCTTCGTAAACTACCTCTTTCTTCAAAACAAAATACAATGATTGTTAACATCTGCTTTTTTTTGGTAATGATTGCAATTGTTGGGTTAAACCGAATGGCTCTTATTCAGGACACATGGTTGCTTCTGATATTAACTGGGGTCATTATGATTCGAACCATTGGGACTGCTTTAGTTGTTTTTGTGATTGGTGAAAAAAGGAAGATGAAACGTGGATTAACTGTTCCATTAGCTCTTTTCGCTTCGTTTAAAAATGATGGATTAGGCTTGTTGATAGCTTCAACAATTCTTCCACCACTGGCAAGCGTTCCGTTTATTATCGCCATTATCTTTGACATGGTGATTGCCGGAAGTCTTGAATATATAGTTTCAACAAATCAGGTGGTAAAAACGTAGGTTGAGTTCTCATTTTTACTTAATACTTTCACAGAACTCTATGGATGGTGTTTTTTAAAGAGGAATGCACATGTGCTTGTTCCATTTGTATTTGGGGGAACAAAAAAACATGCAACAACGTCATGCTCAATATAGTGAACTTTCCAATACATGTTCAGATGATACGTATGAAAAGATGACCTCGATTTTTCAACCAATAGGATTGATACGTTCAGGGATTTCAGAATTTGATGAACTCATTGGTGGACTACCCACAGGAGAGATTTCCGCATTTGTTGGAAAAAGTAACCTTCTTTCCACCATCCTTCATCGCGTTTGTGTAAACACATTTGATATGTTTCAAAGCTCCTCTCTTGTTCTTGATGCGGGAAATCAATTGAATCCTTTTTTGCTTGCTCGCTTAGCGCAAGTGAATATGCTGTCCTCTGAAATGTTATTACAGCAAGTTCATCTTAGTCGGATTTATACGGTGTATCAGTTAACTGATCTTCTTCATACGCATGTTGAACCTCTTATTCAACAAGTTCAACCAGTAACAGTTGTTCTTACTGGACTTTTCTCGTTATTAGATGATGCTGATGTTTCTGATGCAAAAAAAGCTCAGTTGTTGCGGACAGTGATGAAACAAATACGAGAACTAACAACCCGGTATCAAGTAGCAATGATGCTTATCGATAGACATTGTACTGATTATGAAGGTACAGTGTTTGATACATTGGTGGACACCATGGTTACAGTGCAAGATATGCGTCATTGCCCAAGAATGACGATCACTCAGAAAAATCAGCAGATAACGGTGACAAGTGAAACAGTTGGACAATTATGTTTACACGATTTTGGGATGGTGATTTAGTTTTATGGGTCGGACAATTCCAACGTTTCGACAAATGATTGAATCATTTGGGTTGGAATGGACTGATTTTAGACAGGGATTACGTCAGGAGGATCAGGAAATGTTTGATGCTTTGTTGAATCATGCAAGACGGCATAGTGCTGCAGGTCATAATTTCCCGCATGCGTTACCGTTTGAACCAATCGTGATGAGTATTTTGTTAGAACATGAAAAACAATTACGAGATCTAAAAAAACCGCATCATCATGAAAAAAAGATTGATGAATCCTGGTAAACACAGTACCATTCTTTTTTTTGATGGTGAGGTATGTAGAAAAAATAATGTATATTGACAAATTTTTTATCTTTTATATTTAACGTTTGTTTTAATTTTATTTTCTAATGCATGGTAAAAATATTTAAAATAGAATCAATATTAACAGGTTAATATTTGAAGAATAGGGAGGTACCGAATGTATGATGTGGTCATTGTTGGTGCAGGACCAGCGGGAAGTACAGCAGCAAAAGTGCTTGCTGAACAAGGACGAACTGTTCTATTAATCGATAAAGATCAGTTTCCTCGTGACAAACCATGCGGCGGAGGATTAACTGCAAAAGTACTAGAAGAATTTCCTTACATCAAAAAACACAATTTAATTGAATCTTACTCATACGGTGGATACGTATATGCAAATACAATGAACAACAAAGTTGAAATCAAAAAGGATAAACCAATCATGGCTACGGTGATCAGGAAAACATTTGACGCTGGACTCGTCAAACTCGCAGTTGATCAAGGTTGCACATTTCTTGAAGGAAAAAAAGTGATTGATGTTTTCTTTTCAAAGGATACTGTAAAAACCCAGATAGAAACAGGAGAAACATTTGAATCGAAAGTAATCATTGGAGCAGATGGCATTTGGAGTCTCATCCGAAAAAAAGCAGGATTAGATCCACCACAAAAACAACTTGCTGTTTCACTATTCAACGAATACAAACTAGATGAATCAATCATTGATCAGTATTTTTCAACAGAACGATATGGACATTTACACTTGAAACTAAATGACTTAGCTGGTTATGGCTGGGTGTTTTCCAAAAAAAACCATATTAATATTGGAATAGGTGAAATGAAACCATATCATGCTTCTACGAAAAAAAACTTAAAACCATTATTTCAAATGTACATTCAAAAGTTAAAGGAAGCTCATATTATCCCAGATATAATTCCATCTGATACTATACGAGGAGCTGCATTACCCACACAACCAATCCCAAAAACATATGGGGATAAAATTTTGCTTTGTGGTGATGCTGCAGGATTAATCAATCCAATCACTGGAGAGGGAATTCATTACGCGATGTATTCAGGTCGTATTGCAGCACACGTTATTGATAATGCATTAGAACAAAATAATACGAGTACTTCTTTTTTATCAAAATATGAGAGTCAATGGAAACAAGCATTTGGAAAAGACATTAAATTATTTTTACAGGTTGCTAAGCAATGGGAAAAACGGGATTTTAAATATTTTGAATTATTGAAAAAAGATGAAAAGCTTAAAGATATGCTTCTTGAAATCATGATGGGAAATAAAAGTGCACAAGAATATAAATACAAGATTTTAAAACGTATTCTATATGTCAAAGTAAAAGGGGGCAAATAAGAAGAAAAAACCTGTTACAATCCTTCATTCGCCAATATATAATATAATGAGGCGTTTTCACTGTTTTTGTTATCAGCTCTTATTTTGTGATGGATAGTAATATTCTTTTTTCAATTTAAGATAATAACTATTTTTAATAACAACATGTTATGAAAAACTATGTGGACTATGTTTTATGAGTGAAAAAAAGAAAAAGTATCATTGTAAGTATTGCGGACGAAATATGAATAAAATTAATTATGAAATGAACAATGGTTATTGTGGAAAATGTCGAGACTTATTAGATTGGAAACAAGTCCTTGGCGATTACAAAAAATTTAAAAAAGAAAAAGAATGAACAAGACAAAATACTTTCAATAACCCAACATCACTTTTTTTAACAGATAATGGAACTTCTTGCATCTTCAGAAATAGACTATTGTGATGTAAACATATGATGCAAGGATTTGTTTTTGATTGCTACCCTGATTATCAAAAAAACGTGATGGTTACTTGGTTAAAAACAAAACAAGGAATAAAAAAAATTGAAACACCATATCATCCCTCTTTTCATATAGCTGGATCAAAACAGGATATCAAACAGGTATACAACACTCTTTCTAAAAAAGACACTATCAAACAAGTTACTTATACAAAACAAAAAACGGAGTTAGGATCAACACCACACACTGTTCTTACAGTAACTCCCTTTCGATTATCAGATCTTCAACCACTTGCACAAAACGTCCTTCAAAAAGGAAACTATCAAATGTATACCTTATACAATGTTGACCTCCGATTAAGCACCAGGTATCTACAAGATCAACATATCTTTTTTAATGGATTGGTGACCTGGAATGGAACAAGATTTCAATGCAATGATGAACAATGGAGTGTTGATTATCAAACTCCATCCTTTTCACAGATGCCGTTTGACATTGTCACTACTCATACTGATAACACAAAGAGATCATCTCAGATTAAAGGAATTATTGTTGATGATGCTTTTGTTGAAACTGAAAACGAAGTAGACACTATACTTGCAGGTTTACGACTCATTCGAAAAAAAGATCCTGATATCCTTCTTACTCGCAATGGTGACAGTTTCTTATTTCCATTTCTTCAGCAACGAGCAACAACTCATGGTATCGTTGATGCGTTATCCTTTGGAAGAGATCATACGAAACTAAAACAAATCAAACAAGATTCATCCTACATGAGCTACGGTCGAGTATTATATCGACCGGCTTGGTATGTGTTCCACGGTCGTTTTCACATCGATCAAACCCATTCATTTTTTTATCAAAAAGGACGATTTGAAGGATTACTTGATGTTTCCCGTTGTGCTAATATCTCTTTACAAATACTTTCCAGACTCGGTGCAGGTACTGCTATCAGTCAAATGCAAGTAAATACGGCTGTTAAGCAAGGATTTTTGGTTCCTTGGAATAAACGACAACCAGAACAATGGAAAACAGCAGCAAAACTCTTACAAACAGACAGAGGTGGTTTGATCCTTGACCCAATAACTGGAGTGCATGAAAACGTTGTTGAGTTTGATTATGCATCATTATACCCTCACATCATGGTCCAACAAAACATTAGTCCTGAAACTTTGTTATGCTCTTGTTGTTCTCAATCAAATCGTCATGTTCCACAACTTGGATATCATATTTGCGAGCAGAAAACAGGATTAATTCCCACGGTGTTAAAACCAGTTATTGATCGACGGTTTCGATTTAAAGCACGAGCAAAAAACAAAAAATATGATACTGAAACGTATGATTCTTTGCAACAAGCATGGAAATGGATTCTTTTAGTCAGCTTTGGATACACTGGGTACAAAAACGCGAGGTATGGTCGGATTGAATGTCATGAGAGTATCACTGCATTCAGTAGAACCATTCTTTTAGATGCGATGCATCTTGCAGAACAGTATGGATACCGTGTATTACATGGGATTGTAGATTCCTTATGGGTACAAGCAGCTAACCCAAAAGTTTCGTCAGTAAAACTTGCTCAAATAATTAGTAAAAAGACTGGTGTTCGCTTAGACATCGAAGGACACTATAATTGGATTGTTTTTTTAAAAAGCAAACATCATGAATATGGTGCATTAAATCGATACTATGGACGATTTACGACGGGTGAACTAAAAACACGAGGAATTGAACTCCGGCAGCACAACACCCCTGTTTTCATTGAAAATATGCAAAAAGAACTCTTACATGTATTTCAACAAGTGAAAACAAAAAAAGAGTTACAAGACAAGTTATCAGATGCAATTGCTGTCGTGTTCACATTCATGAATGATTTGGTGAATCGTAAGGTAAACGTAGAGGATCTTGTGTTAACAAGTCGAATTGCACGAATGGTGGATGCCTATAAAGTCAACACGTTTGTGAAAGCTGCCCTGCAACAAAAAAATGCTGATGGTTATATCATTCATCCAGGACAACTCGTTGAATACGTTGTTTGTGATAAAACAAGCAACTCATTTGAGGAGAAAGTCTGTGTAAAAGAACGATTATCTTCTGATACTTGTTTTGATGTCTCATTTTATCTTCAGTACCTCTGTCGAAGTGCAGAAACCTTGTTAGTTCCATTTGATATATCTGAAGAATGGCTACTTGAACAGTTTTTAACAACATTTTATAATCGACAGGAGGCGTTAGGATAAGTTTTGATTATGAACACGAATTAATCCGTCCAGTTCATGAGTATTTTGCATCAAATGCAGACCAGATTTTTTATGAAGTGCCAGTTGGGTTCTGCCGGGCAGATATGGTGATCTTTCAAAAAAATAATGATGTTATCGCTGTTGAATTAAAATTAGCTGATTGGAAAAAAGCAGTAATCCAAGCTCAAAATTATCAATTAGCTGCTGATTATGTATATCTAGCGTTTCCATCTAAAAAATGTGATCTAGTACTGAAAAAAGCTAAGGAAAAACTACTCGAGAAAGGAATTGGACTTATTGGTGTAAATGAGTATAATCAACAAGTAACGGTATGTATGCCTGCGAAAAAATCAGCTGTGTTGTTCGGCCGCTTATCAAAAAAAGATCTTATTAATCAAAGAAAAAGAGTGTATCAACGGAGACGATTATAAAAAAAAGAAAGAAGGAAATTATTCTTGCTTAGTAAACACAGCAGGTCTGCAGTTTTCACATAGCGGTAAGTTTGTTTCCATCATTGTTTCATTGTACACATAAATGTGACTGATACTAAGGCCACCAAAGTCACAATCCGTGATAATAAACTCGGTTTTGTTATCCGGTGATGGTAAATTATTTTTTAAGATTTTACCGGTGAACAAGGTTGTGTTATTTGATTCAGCAGTAACTGTGGTTTCGTTTCGAGTGATGGTAATATTTTCAGTCTTGGTAATATTGCCCATGAAATCATAATAAGATATGGTCCATGGTCCGGAAATATCAGGAATGTTTTCAAGTGATACTTTACTAAAGCTGATATTGACTGCGTCAATGTAATAAGTTCGTGGTGTTTCCCAGTTTCCCCACACACCAATGGAAACAAAAATTGATCCATTTTCAGTAGTTTCAATGGTTAAAGTATATGTTTTATTCAACCAGATATATCCAATATCTTCTTCCCGATGATTACCTGTATCATCTTGGAAGGTGAGATCATCAGCAGTCTCTGGATTTTTCGTTGTTACTCCTGTGATAATGTTAAATAAGTTAAAACTACCAAAATCACTCGTAGCAAAATCATATTCTACTGTGACTTCATATTGGGTGTTTGGATCAAGTTCAAATTGTTTTTCAATCCATATTTTTCCAGCATCATTCATATTATCTAAGAACAGTTCAAGTGATGTGTTTCCGTCTGTTGCTCGCTCATTATTTCGTTCGATACTCCAATTAATTGGTGGATTTGAAAGATCAGTTCCATCAGGAACCCATCCTTCGAAATTTTCTTCAAAAGAGGAGTAGTATGGTGTTGTATCTTCAGGTTTGTCGTCAACACAACCTGCGAAGAACATGGTTCCAGCTAGAAGTATTGTCAAAGAAATTGTAGCGTAATTTTTGATTGACCGGTATTGTTTTTTCATATTCTTTTCACCTTTTTTTTCAAATTGTTTTTGATAGTAATTAGTCATAATCATTTAAATACGATATGAATTTGTTTGGTAAAAACCAAACCCCTAATAAGACATCATGTTTAAATCAAAGAAATCTTATCTCACACGAAATTTGATATTCTATTGGTCAGTCATGTAATGGTCCATACGTTGTTGACCTTTCTTTAAATTGTACCAAACATCTGTGTTTTCTCTTGCTTGATATAGAAATGAGTATTGCGGGCAGATAGGTTTATATTCACACCAATGACATAATGGTGAAGGCTTCCGCGGGTAAGTACTAGTTTCTTCAATTAGAATAATTAGAGATTTCACTTGAGATACTAATTTTTCTAATTGTTTGTCAGATCGATGTGAATGAAATTCCTTATTGAATTTAAGATAGTGCCAGACTAAATGGATGTTTTCCACATCATGATACAATTTCTTTATACCAATTGCATACAGGGCAAGTTGCCTATCTTTATTGAGTTGATATTGTGAGGGAAGTCTTGAACTGGTTTTATAATCGTGAATGACATAATGGCCAGGTTTCTTTAAAGAGAGACGATCGATGAATCCTTGTATTTTATAATTGCTTTCTTTATCTAAGGGAAATACTATATGGTTTTCTACCCCAATTGTTTTTGTCTGGTTAAAAGGAGCGTAAGTATGATAATAATTAGTTATATATTCCTCTGCTAAAGAGAGATAATCATGCTTTGTATATTGATTTTTGACTATTACTATTTCATCAGTAAAAAGTTCATACCACATATGTTGTAAAAATTGATGTAGTTCATCAAGTGTGTTGACGTAATTAATACGCAGATCAATATAGAGTTTTTCAAGTGTTTTATGAACGATTTTTCCAAGAAAAGATTCAATGGTATCTTTAATAACAGGTTCAATTTTTTCGATGTATCGTAGTTTAAATTTGTAAGGGCATTGCTCGAAGGTAGAAAGCCGTGAATGTGAATAAATCATACGCAGAAGATAAAAGGAAAGTAATAGTATTTAACCCCTTACCTTTGGGGTGAATAAAAGTAAAATAAAGAAAATAACCTTTTAGATAAGTTCTTGTCTCAATTATTTTATCAAAATTGTTATAATTAATCATCTTATTTTCTTTTTTTAGCTGAGCCTGATGATTGAATTTGAAAATTTGGAAATCATCATCTCTATTGGTCTTGTAATGATCGTATTGACATTCTATATTATTTTGACCGGGGATAGAAATCAAACTGAAAAAAAACTATCATTTTTTGGTAAAAAAATACATATTCATTCATATTCTCTTGATGTAGTAATTAGCTCTTACCTCTTTTTAGTTCTTATGATGGTTATCATAGGTTTTCTTTCAAATTTCATTTTCCCAACAATTGTAGGAACCATCTTTGCGACTGTACCTGTACTATTAGTCTTTTTGGTAAACTATATCGGAGGGAAACGATTTCAATGACGGTTATTGAACTCAATCAGCACATTGGAAATCAAACGCAGCATTTACTTTTGTTTATATTTACAATATTTTTAGTATGACTTATTCTTTTAATTTATTCATTAAAAACGTTTGGATTAAAGAGAACAATTCGATATTTTGTACCAATCATGATCGTAGGTCTTTTTATTGAATCCGGAGGGGTAGCAACAGGAAATTATTATTATCCAGACTATTTCCTTTATTTGAATGTACTAGGTGGCTCAGTACCTCTTATCATAGTCTTAGGTTGGAGTGTAAACTTATTTTTATTTTTACATCTAAGCATACAATTTACAAATAAAATATATCGAAAACAGAATCATATTAAACTAATATTAATCTCATTTTTTGCTAGTATGTTTGGTCTCTGTTTTGATCTTTTACAAGATCCGTTAGCTCATCATAACCAATGGTGGATTTGGACAGCAACAAATCCATCATCTTTACAATATTATGGTGTCCCCCCGTGGAACTTCAGAGGATGGTTCATTTTAATATTTTTATTAGCTTTGACTACATTGCTCATTGACTCATCAGGATTTAGTGAAAAAAGAAAAGTATTGCTTTCAATAACTTCAACTGCTTTGATAGGAGGAATAATACTGGCAATTAGGTTGACATTGACCTTTCTTGTTAATTAATCAAAAAATATTTAAATATATTAGGGAACGGACGCGGCGGGATTCGAACCCGCGATCACTGGCTTAGAAGGCCAGTGCCATATCCAGACTAGGCCACGCGCCCATTATTTACACAATCATGTACATGTTTTTTTTTTGATTAAAGATGTATACTGGTATCAACCATTATTAAATAAAGATAATGAAAAAAGATGGTGATGCAGAACTCAAGTTCTGCACATTTATTCGTAAGGTGAAGCGTCTTTGAGTAAATCCACATGAGAGATGATCATCCGTCTACAACAAAAACGGTCAACACCTAGATCATCAAGGATTTCTTTTGGTGTTTCCTTTGGTTTCTCACCAGATTTCACTGCTTGTTTATATAAATCAAATCTTCTTTTAAATTCCTGATAATCTTGGGCAATAACTCTTCCGCATGTGAAACAGCGAACTGGTATTATCAAACAACATCACCTATATGATTTTTGTCGTTTCTTTCGAGCACCACGACCAAGTGGTTTCTTCGATTCTCTTCTTCGAGGATCATTAACAAGAAGACTACGGTCATACTCTAAAAAGGTTTGTTTTAGATTTTGATCATCATTAAATTCAACAAGACCCCGAGCAATTGCAGTACGAA
Organism: uncultured Thermoplasmatales archaeon; assembly: GCA_964581795.1. GTDB lineage: Archaea > Thermoplasmatota > E2 > DHVEG-1 > DHVEG-1 > EX4572-165. The sequence goes on from CAZOPW010000025.1 coordinate 27,317, forward strand.
CAGCATTTGCCTGACTCATAAACCCGCCACCATTTACATTAACATCAATGTTTACTTTTTTAACTGCATCCGTAGCAAGGTTCACCGGTTCAAAAATCTTCCATCGTGCGATTTCTGGTTCATGCAATTCTAATGGAATTCTATTAATTCGAATTAATCCTTTTCCTTTTTGCACTGTCGCTCGAGCAACCGCTGTTTTTCGTTTTCCGGAGGTATTAATCACTTTTTTAGCCATTACTTTCTCGCTCCTAATACTTGAGATATACGTTCAATTGTGTAATAATTGACATGATCCTTTTTTGCTTCTTCAAATACTTCAGCTTTTTCTTTCTTAAGTTCCTCTGGAATTCCAATATGGCATCGTAATCGTTTATATGCTGCTCGTCCTCGTGGTTTTTGATATGGAATCATACCGCGAATAGTTCGTTTCATGATTCGATCAGGTGATCGATGGAAAAAAGGTCCTTTCCGATATGTCCCAATTCGTCGTTTTTCATTGTATTCATTACGAATCATTTCTTTCTTTCCAGATACCATTGCTTTTTCTGAATTAATAACGTGAACTTCATCACCTTCTAGAATATATTTTGCAACTCGTGATGCAACTCTTCCTAAAGTGGCTTCTTGTGCATCGACTACTCGTTTCATACGTGTTCACCCCACAATCCTAACATTTTTTCCTTCAGGGTTCTTCTTCAATAATTCTTCAATTGTCATCGTTGATCCACCTGCATCAGCTATTTTTTGTTTTGCTTTTTCGCTAAAGTTCCATGCAGCAACAGGGATTTTTTTCGTTAATTCACCAGTGGAAAGTACTTTTCCTGGGACTAGAGCAGTTTCCTTTTCATTAACATGTTTATCAATGCGTTTAAGAGTTACTTCAGGCCAGTTTTTTGATGATTTCTGTAAACGAATGGCAACATCTTTCCACATTGGTTTGTTGTTTTCCTGTGCTTCTTTTTTCAATTGATTGATAAGATCGATTAAGAGTGGATTTGTTTTTTGAATCTTCTGTGCCATAGTATGTTCTCCAGAGATAAGGATGTTAGTGAAAGCAGGTGCTATTTATAAGATTTGCGGGAGTAATAATTATATGT
>CAZOPW010000026.1:0-28358 GCA_964581795.1 uncultured Thermoplasmatales archaeon
ATGCATGATTTGCCCATTGATTCCCTGTTGATAATACGTTTTGCATTTCTTTTCGCTTGTTTTCATCATTTACAAGAACGTAGTGCCACGGTTGATTATTAAAACAAGAAGGAGCAAGTTGAATTGCACTTTCCAATTCTTTAAGCTCTTGATCCGATAAAGGAACAGGATCTAGACTTCGATAGGCTCGTCTCGATCGAATCGCATCTCTAACATCCATCTCTTTTTGTTCCTCCAATAGTATTATTTTTATTGTAATAATCCTTGAATAATCATATCTGTTGCTTCATCTTCGGAAAGACCCCGAGCCATCAAAGTCTGTAATTGTTTTGAATCAACACTTCCAAGTGATGCTTCATGAGTGATATGTGCTTTTGGATGATTTACTTTCACTATCGGTATTGCGCTCACTATACCATCATCTTGTACGATTTCTTTACAGTCAACATGACCTCGTGCAAAAGGAGCTGATGCAGTGAGTTCACTATACACTTCTGCTTCTGCGTGATCACGAACTGCAACACGAGATAGAAGAACACCATGTGAATGTTCTCCATTCAAATGACCAACCTCTCGAATTTTAACTATATCATCATGGGTTGCATTAACTCGCATGTTCATCTCAAGTTTACTTTCTGCTTCACAATTGGTTTCATAATCAATGTCTATAAGACCAACCCGGCCTTTTAATAATTCAAAATCAGTGATGTAGCGAGCATGTTTACCAACATGAATTTTTGCTTTTGGAATCACTTGAACACCACCTTGATCACTATGAATGTGTCTCTCATTATATTTGTACGTTGCATTTTCTTCGAGAGTTAGCTCAGCATCCATGATATGTTTTACATCAATTGCATTGGGAAACGTGCAATGAGCTAACACATTAATAGATGCATCTTTTTCAATCACTGCATTCATCACAATTCGTTGTACACCTTTTTTCGGCATCATACCAAAACACATTTGCACTGGCTGTTCTATCTGTGTCCCTGCTTTTAGTCTGAGATCTATTTTCACTCCATTTTCGATTTTTTCTGTTTCAATGATTAATCCTTCAACGGCATGCATTCCAACGACTTTATCATGATGAATTAATAAATGAGCGATATCTTTACGTTTGAACAAATCACTTTCAATTCCCGCACTTCCAGTTATTTCAGTAGCAAGGGTTTGATCTGAACTCATGTTATCCGCTCCCGAATACGTTCATCATCAGGTCGATTTTTATGATCACAAGGAATGCAATTTTGTTCAAAATACGGAATGATTTTTTCAGCAGTATTTTTTTCAATGATCCGGCCATCACACATTAAAAATGCATGATCTGCTTGCCTCATCACCGCAAGACTATGTGTGATCAATAAGATGGTTGTCCCTTTTTTCTTAAGTATTTTAATGGCATCAGCCATTCGATCAAGGGTGGAAACATCAATACCAGAATCAGGTTCATCCAGCATAATGAATGGTGGATTCATCGCAATAATTGAAGCAAGTTCAATCTTTTTTCGTTCACCGCCACTTAGTGTTTCATCTACTGCTCTGGAAAGATATTCTGCTGATTTCAACCCAACTTTTTGTAATGCATCATCAATAATTGTTTCTCTTTCATTTTCTTTTTCTTTTGGAATCCCGGCTCCAACAAAATCAGAAACACTGATTCCTTCGTATCGTGCAGGTTCTTGCCAACCAAAAGTGATACCTAGTCGAGCCCGTTGGTCAATGGATAAATCGTTGATATGTTCACCATTAAAATAAATTTCACCTGTGACATCTCGATATCCTTCAAGGCCCATGATCGCAGAAGCAAGCGTTGATTTCCCTGCTCCATTCGTACCAACCAATGCATGAATGTGACCTCTCCATACATCTAAATGTACATCGTGTAAAATCTGTTTTCCATTGATTTTTAAATTCAAATTCTTTACTTCAAGCATTCCCATACTACTCTGTTCTCCTTCTATAATTGTCCATGTTCTTTAATGAAATGAATTCATAATTTCTTCAACGACTTTTGGTTGATACTTACGTTTTATTAATGGTGTTTCATCCTTTTGATAAACAGGATGAACTCTTTCAAATGATTCTTTGTTCTCATGTTGATAAAACACACCTAATAATAATGGGTCAGTTTGTAATGCAAGGTGAAACGCTTGTTCTTTATCTGAACGATCATTATCTGAAAGATATTCAGTATGTTTTTTGAACCATTCATATGTATTAACTTTGTTAAAGGAGACACATGGTTGTAAGATATCGACGAGTGCATATCCTGGATGCTTTATTGCTTGCAAGAGAATCTCAGTGGTTTGTTTCTGATCCTGTGCATATGATCGTGCAACAAATGATGCATCAAGTGAAATGGCTACAGCAAGTGGGTTGAATGGTTCCAAGATGACACCATTTACTTGAACTGGTGTAGTAAATCCTCGTTGACTCGTTGGTGATGCCTGACCTTTCGTTAACCCATACACCATATTATTATGGACAATATGAGTGATATCAGGATTCCGACGAATAGTATGAAGAAAATGATTACCTCCTTCACCATACATATCCCCATCACCGCCCTCTGCAATCACTGTTAAAGAAGGATTCACTGCCTTTATAGCGGTAGCAGGAGGGAGTGCTCTTCCATGTAATCCATTAAAATAATGAGTTTTGAAATATTGCGGAATTTTCGCAGCTTGTCCAATTCCAGAGACAACAACTAACTTTTCTGGATCAATATCCATTGTTTCTAATGTATTTTTTATAGTACTGAGGATACCGAAATTTCCACAACCAGGACACCAGGCAATGTCAACATCACTTTCTACATCAAACGGTGAGCTCATTGGTTCCCCTCCAAAGCTTTAATTGTTTTCGGAATCCGGTCAGCTAAGGTTTCAACAGAAAATGGATGACCAGTATATTGTAAGAGATGAGCGTCAGCGGAAACTCCTGTTTCTTTTTCAAGGACATCACTAAATTGTGCAGTAGCGTTATTTTCAATAGTAATGATGAATTGAGCTTTTTTCAGCAATGATTTTGTTTTTGGATGAAGCGGATAGACTTGGGAAAAATGAAGGAATGACACACGGTTATCTGAAATGAGTGTTCTTGCTTCTTCAATAGGATGTAATGTTGATCCCCAGCCAACAAGTAAAAACGTATAGTCACTTGATCCATATAAGGTTGGTTGAATGCTTTGTTGTCGAAGTGTATGAATTTTGCGTAATCGTTTTTCAACCATTTGCTTTCGTACATCAGCTCTTTCAGTGATCCTTCCATCAGTATCGTGTTCATCACTGTCAACGTGAACGAAACCAGATCCATGTCCTGGTATGCCTCGTAAAGAAATTCCTGATTCATCATTCGCATATCGTTGATAATTTTTATTTGTTTCAATGATATGATGTTGTGGTGTTTTGTCAAGATTTTTGAATGAATTGGTTTGATATTTGGAATCTACATAATATTGATCAGTGAGAATGATGACGGGGATTTGAAATTCATCTGCCAAATCAAATGCTTTTTTTGTAAGTACGAATCCTTCTTGTAATGATCCCGGCGCATAGATTACTCGAGGGAATTCTCCATGACCAGCATATAACGCTAATTGCAAATCGCCTTGCTCTGTTCGTGTTGGAAGACCTGTAGCTGGACCTGGTCGTTGTGCAAGATGAATTACAATTGGTGTCTCTGTCATTGCTGCCAAGCTTAACCCTTCACTCATCAATGCAAAACCGCCACCGGATGTTGATACTAGTCCTCGTCCCCCAGCAAACCATGCACCAAGTACCATATTTATCGCTGCAATCTCATCCTCTGCTTGTTCAACAAAAACACCTGCTTTTTCTCCAACAGATGCAAGAAATGTTAAAACTCCTGTTGAAGGAGACATTGGATAGGATGAAATGAAATTACAGCCTCCCGCAAGAGCTCCCAGACCTATTGCCTGTGTGCCATTCAAAAGAAGCAGGGATGATTCTTCTTTTGAAGAAAAATCCTTTTTTGAGATGTATTCAGGTATCGTGAATGATGAGGAGAGAGACTGGGCGAAATCAGATCCTTTTTTTATCGCAGAAATATTATCTGAGATGACTTTTTTGGATTTCCCTTGGAAAAAAGAGCTGATTTGATCTTTGACCAATTCTTGATTGATATGAAAAAGAGAAGCAAGAAGTCCAACAGCGATAGTGTTTGCATACACTTTATGACCAATTTTTTTTGCAGCATCAAGAAAAGTAAAACTGAATACATGAGGGTGGTCAATACTTTCTACCTGTGACTTATCACCAATGACAAGAGTATCATCTGTTACTCTATATGAAACATGATCAAATGCTTTTTTATCTAAGACAACAAGGATATCAATACGATCTATAAAAGTGGTTACTGGTAAGGGTGAAACTCGTATCTCTGTTGAATTACTGCCTCCTCGAACTCGTGACATATATTCTTTTGTGGAAAAAACATAGTAATCTGCATGATGCATTATAGTCATAAGTAATCGTTCAACAGTTTGGATTCCTTGTCCTGCTTCACCTGCAATCACGATAGAAATATCTTGTTTCTTAGACACCATAATGATTTATCCTCCAAAAAAAAAGAAAAAGAGGTTATTGTGAGTTTTTCCATAACCCATGGACATTGCAGTATTCACGTGCTTCAACGTTTTCAGCTGAAATCGAAAATAATGCTTGTGGTTTTTCTCCAGGGTGAAGATATTGTCGGTAACTCTTTCCATCTGCTATAAGTTGTATCCATTCAATGAAATGCTTATCTTCCATAGGATGATCTTGGTTCTGTCCGATTTTAACAAGGATTCCTTCTTCGGTTTCTTGGATATATGGTACATGTTTTTCGGTGGATGCATCTTCCGTTTTTGCGACTTGTTTCTTCATTGGTTCACCGCAACAAACAAGTTCACCGATACCGGCATGTAAAACTTCAACAATATTTCCACAAACCTCACACTTATAAATTTCACTTACTTTTGTCATTTTTTTTACCTCTCTATTTTAATAATTTTCTGCTAGTATTTCATAATAGCTTTGTGGATGCTGACACGCAGGACATTTTTGAGGTGGTTCGGTTCCTTCATAAATGAATCCGCAGTTACGACATTTCCATTTCATTTGTTTCTCTCTTTTAAACACCTTATCCTGTTGTACATTTTCTCGAAGTTTTCGATATCGTTTTTCATGTTGAGCTTCTACTTTTGCAATGTTTCTGAAACTTTGTGCAATCTCTGCGAATCCTTCTTCCTCAGCGATTCCACCAAAATCAGGATAGAGTGTTCCCCATTCCATTTTTTCACCTTCAGCTGCTTCAAGTAGGTTTTCTTCAGTTGTACTAATCGTTCCAGCAGGATATTCTGCATTGATTTTCACCATGCCGCCTTCCAAATATTTGAAAAAGACTTTTGCATGTTCTTTTTCGTTTTCAGCGGTTTCTTCGAAAATGGCAGCGATTTGTTCATAGCCTTCTTTTCGGGCTTGTTTTGCAAAATAAGTATATCTATTCCGTGCTTGTGACTCGCCAGCAAATGCTTTCAATAAATTTTGTTCAGTTTTTGTTCCTTTTAATTGTGGCATATTCTTTTTTCACCATTGTTCTCATTTTAATTGATGATTATGGGCCTGCGTGTATCATAGGCCAGTAAACATCTGATTGTTCGAACCATTCCATACTTTCTTTTTCTTGTTCTAGTATTCGGTAATGACCTGTTTCCATATCTGCAAAATAATGAAGCATGTTTTTAACAGACGGATCGTCGTATCGTTCAGAAAGGCCTAAATAGAAATCATGAGCGGCTCTTTCTGCTTCCATGGCTTGACCGAGGACTTTGCTTACGGCAATATCTTCATCGTCAGGGATGGAAACTCCGGGTAGTGGTACTGGTGAAGTTTCTGGTAATTGTAATTGTTTGTCAGGAAATTCGGATTTGTATAAATCAGATATGTATTGCTGATGTTTTCTTTCTTCATTTGCAAGAAAATTGAATTTATCTTTCATCAACCCATTTTGTACATGATTAGCAAGTTTAGTGTATACTTCATTACTTTCCTCTTCACTCTTAATTGCTGCAAGAAGTAAGTCTTCAAGCGTGTATGATGTTAAATCCATTTTTTTACCTCCATCGTTAATCCAATAATCGCTTTTCTCCTTTTAATGATTGGATATCAGTGACGTCTTGGCTTGCTTCTAAACAGCCAACATATGATCCCTTTTCATCTCGTAATGCATAATATTCAATCATGATTTTATGGTTCTTTCCATTATCCAAGTTCATATCTATCCAAAATCGGGCTTTTTCTCGAGTTCCTGCTTTCATCTCTTTAAGAATTTGTTCAACTTTGGAAAGACTTTTTTTAGGATGACAATTGCGTACATCTCTTCCTACGACGCTTTCAGGTCTTTTAAACACACGCGTTTCATGTTTATTCCAAGCGAGTACTTTATCGTCTTTATCTAAAATCGAAATTTCAAGAGGCATCGTTTCTAAGATGATATCAAGGATTTTTTCATTAACCGATCCAATCATACTCCATCAATCCTCATTCATCTAATTCAGAAACAAATTTTCGTTGTGCAAGTTCTCGATCAATCATATACAAACCGTTTCCTTTGTTTCCGACTATTTCAAGTTTTCCGATTATCTCATTATCATTTGCTTCTTCTTCTATTTGCTCGGTGACAAACCATTGAAGGAAAATTTCAGTTGCATAATCGTTTTCTTTTTTCGCTAGATCTACAAGCTCATGAATCGATTTGGTAATGAATTGTTCATGTTCCAGGGTTTTTTTGAACATGTCAACAGGATCTTTAAATTTTGTCGGTGGTTGATCGATGCCTTGTAATTCTACTTTCCCACCTTGTTCGTTAATGTAGTTGTAAATTCGAGTTGCATGCTCCATTTCTTCATGATACTGCACCATGAACCAATTTGCAAATCCATCTAATCCTCTATATGTGGTGTCTGCAGACATTGCCATATATAGATATGCTGAATACATCTCCTTGTTGATTTGCTCATTTAATGCTTTTTCCATTTTCTTACTTAACATTTCTTCAGTTCTCCTTGCATTTTTAAGTCATTTCTCTAGTTTCAACTTTTCATTAATGATTAGATTTTTTTATGACAGAACCACCAATCGTAGCAATCATATTCTTTTAATCGTTTTTTTGCTGTTTTGATATCTGATGCTGGTGGGATGATAACCTTATCTTTAATGAGTTCATTTTCTGGCCAGTTCGCTGGAATGGCAACACCTTCTTTTTCGGATGTTTGAAATCCTTTGATCATTCGTAGAAATTCGTCCATGTTTCGTCCAAGTTCCTGTGGGTAGTAAAGTATCGCTCTGATGATTCCTTTTGGATCAATGATAAAAACTGCTCGTACTGTATTGGTTCCTTTGTTTGGATGGATTAGTCCAAGTCGGTTCGCTACGCCTCCGGTATCTGCAATAATTGGAAATTCTATTTGCAAGTCAAGATTATCTTTGATCCATTCAATCCATTTGATGTGGCTATGGACCTGGTCTACACTAAGGCCAATGAGTTCGGTGTTGAGTTTTTTGAATTCTGGGTACCTTTTTTGGAATGCGTAGAATTCTGTGGTACAGACCGGGGTGAAATCACCAGGGTGACTGAAAAGAATGAACCATTTTCCCTTGAATGCTTCAGGTAATTTCATTTTTCCTTCTGACGTTTGTACTTCCATATCTGGAAATTTGTCTCCGATTAATGGCATTTTTTCTTCTATTTCCATATTTTTTCCTCCTTATATTATTAAATTTTTTTATCCATTTTTGATTTTTTCTGCTAATTTTTTACCTTTATTTTCAATATTTGCTAAATCTTTTTTATTTGGAACATAATTGATGTTGATACTATCTTCAGGTATTGTCCATTTTAATTCCTCAAGGGTCTTTTCGATTAATTTCACCGCCTGACCTCCCCAACCATAAGATCCAAATACAAACCCCGTTCGATCTTTTGGTCTCAATCCTTTTAAATATGTTAAAAAACCACCAACTGTCGGTAGCATATTGTTGTTTAATGTTGGTGAACCAATTGCAATGAGTTCAGCTTCTAATATGTCAGTGATAATTTCAGAAAAAGGAGTTCTTTGAATATTTCTTAAACGGACATCTATATCTTTTTGTTCTAATCCTGAAGCAAATGCATGAGCTAATTGTTCAGTTGAACCCCACATAGTATCATAGACGATTACTGCTATAGGTTTTGTCTCGTTTTTTGACCATGATTTATATAAATTAACGATGTCACTTATGTGATCTCGCCAGATAATACCATGACTTGGTGCAATTGTATCAAATTCAAGCTGTGAAACATTTTTCAATGCTTTTTGAACTTGGCCACCGTACGGCAACACGATATTTGCATAATATTTTGCTGCTTCTTCCTTTAGAATACCCCATTCAATCTCATCATCAAATCGTTCTGTTGTCGCAATATGTTGACCAAACGCATCATTGGGAAATAAAATTTTATCATGTGCACTATGAGTTACCATTGAATCAGGCCAATGAACCATTGGAATTGGAACGAAATCAAGAGTTCTTTTACCAATAGAAAAGGTATCTCCAGCGTTAACAACTTCAAAATTCCAGTTTTTTGAATAATGTTTTTGTAACCCACTTTTTCCCCGAGTTGATGTTATCAGCGTTGCTTCTGTTGCAATATCAAGAATTTTTGGTAAACTTCCAGAGTGATCCATTTCCACATGGTTTGAGATAATGATATCTATTTCTTCAGGATCAACTACTGATGAAATCCTGGATTTCATCTCGTCAAAAAGATAATGTTTAACAGTGTCAATCAAAGTAATTTTTTCATCAATAATCAAATACGCATTATAAGTTGAACCCCTCGGTGTGATATATCCATGAAAATTACGTAGATTCCAATCAATACCTCCAACCCAGTAAACATTTGGTTTGATTTCAACTGCCTTCATTTGTGATAACCTCGTATTTTATTGTTTTTCAAACGCTTCTTTTTCAGCACCACAGACAGGACAGACCCAATCATCTGGAACATCTTCAAATGCTGTTCCGGGTTTTACTCCATTATCTGGATCTCCTTCTTCTGGGTCGTAGATATAGCCACATACTGTACATACATATTTATCCATTACTTTTTCCTCCTTATTTTTCTCTTTTTTTTAATTGTGTACCTACATATGTAGGTGCATTTTTTGGTGATAAACCACCTTTTACTTCATGATAATATTCATAGTTCATTGGTTCTGACTCTGATAATATGTCAGCATTCGTAACCTCCCCAATGAATATCGTGTGTGTGCCAACGTCTAGTTGGTTTATTAACCTTGCTTCAACGTATGCGAGTGTGTGATCAGTAATAATTGGAATCATACTTTCTTCTTGTATACATGAAACATTCTCCATTTTATTCACTGTTCTCCCGCATTTAAATCCAAAAGTACCAATTAGACTCATTGGTGTTTCTTTGTCAAGAATAGAGATAGTAAATTTGTTGCTTTTAGAGATGATTTCGTGGGTATAATTCTGTTTGTTGATGCTTACTGCAATAGTCGGTGGTTCTGCTGTTACTTGGATGATTGCATTTGCTATTTGTCCATTTGCCTTATTCTCAAACTCTGAACAAACAATGTATACACCGTAAGTGATCTTTTGAAGGGCCTTTTTATTCATTATTTCCCTCCTCATGTTCTTGATTACATTTCTTGCAGATTCCTTTGAAATAACCTTGTACTTCATCGATTTGATGACCTTGGCTTGTTACATATTTTTTAATTTTGCTTACTATTGGGCATTCAAAATCAACGTCATAGATAGCACCGCATTCTTTACAAATGAAATGATGATGCATACTGTTATTGAAATCATACCGATGTTCAGTTGGACATATGGTCAATCGTTGAATGATATGAGAATCAGAGAGTGTTTCTAAATTATTATAAATCGTTGTCCTTGAGAGCCCGGGATTTGTTTTTTTCAGATGTTGATATATTTCCTCAGCTGTTGGATGAGTTTTGTGAGAATCTAGATATGATAAAATCTCCAATCTATGATGAGTAATTTTGAGATTCTTTTCTTTTAGAAGATCTACATAATCTTTCAATCAGTTCACCCATTTTTGAATGATTTTAAAATTGTAATCATTACAATTTGATAGTTAATACAACTTTGTTATAAATAATTTTCGATTGTAAATCACATACATTCTAGTGAAAAAACACACAAATAGAATATTGAAAGTATTATAACAAAAGAAAATATCCCATGAATTGATGACAATAGAAACAAAAAATATTGAATTAAAAGTTCAAAATCATTCTGCACATATATATTTTAGACGTGAAAAGAGGCTTAATGCAATAAACACAGACCTAGCAGATGAGCTCTACATTACACTAAAAAATATTTCAAAAAATGAAAAAATCAAAACAGTTGTAATTGAAGGGAAAGGAAAATCATTTTGTTCAGGAGGTGACGTAAAATCAATGTATGATGCACAAGATAAATCAAGTTTAATTAAAGAATTAACAAAAAAAATTCATCAATGCATTATTCTCATGAGATCAATGAAAAAACCAATTATCGCATCAATAAACGGAGCAGCGACGGGAGCAGGCTTTTCACTAATGCTTGGATGCGATATCATAATTGCCAACAAAGATGCAATATTTAGTACGTCGTTTATTAAAATTGGACTTGCCCCAGGTTGTGGAACACAATTATTAGCTCAACTAATTGGTTATCATAGAGCTTGTGAATTTTTTTTAACAGGTAAAAAATTTACAGCAATACAAGCAGAAAAAATGGGTATCATAAATAAAGCTGTTGAAGAAAACAACCGGCAGCAAGAAATCGACAAATATATCCAAACATTTTCAAAACTACCAATGAATGCAATTGCTCAAACTAAAGAATTAATTAACAAAAGTTTTTACAACACTATGCAAGAACAGTTCGATCTTGAAAGCAATGCAGCCTCATCCTGTGCTAAATCAAAAGATTTTATTGAAGGGATTACTGCATTCATAGAAAAAAGAAAAACAAATTTTTAAATGAATAAAGACTAAATCGTTGATTGTCGATTAATTTGTTAGCAAGGTTTATGTATTTTACTAATAATCGATTAGTCTTAACTATTCGTCTCACTAAGTTGTTTTAGGGGTAGCAATATGACATATGAAACGATTGAAACACAAAAAAATGAGGGAGTAACCACGGTTCGTCTAAATAGACCTAATGTTCATAATGCAATGAACGAACGATTAATGAAAGAACTTGTTACATGTTTCAAACAATTAATAAAAGATGGAAATACAAGAATCATCATTATTACAGGTAATGGTAAATCATTCTGTGCTGGAGCAGATCTTAATTGGATGAAAAGCATGGTCAATTATTCAATAGATGAAAATATCAGAGATAGTAATCTTTTATTGGACCTCTATGAGATAATCTACCAATGTCCTAAACCGGTCATTGCTAAAATTAATGGTCATGCTTTTGGAGGAGGTTTAGGATTATTTGCCGCTTGCGACCTAGCAATTGCTCTCCCATCATGTAAATTTGCATTTAGTGAAGTAAAACTCGGTATCATCCCCTCCGTTATTTCTACCTACATTGCTCGAAGAATCACTGCAATTGCACACATGAGAAGATTGTTTATCACTGGTGAACGATTCACCTCAGAAACCGCCAAAGAAATCGGTTTAATAGATTTTATTGAAAGTGAAGATGAAATTGATACAACAATCCAAAAATACATTTCAATTTTAAAATCATCAGGACCAAAAGCTATTATTGAAATAAAAAAACTCATCGATTCTTACGAAAAACTTTCAATTGAATCTTATAAAAAACATACCGTTGAAAAGATATCTGAATTACGGGTATCAGAAGAAGGACAAGAAGGAATAAATGCATTCCTTGAAAAAAGAAAATCAAAATGGAGTGAATAATTTTGTTTAAGAAAATCCTAATTGCAAATCGTGGCGAAATAGCCGTCCGGATTATAAAAGCATGCCAAGAACTCGGTATAAAAACGGTTGCCATCTATTCAGATGCTGACAAAAAGTCACCTCATGCATTAATCGCTGATGAAGCAGTAAATATTGGCTCACCTACACCGATTGAAAGTTATCTTAACATTCCAAAAATAATTAAAATTGCAAAAAAGAAAAAAATTGAAGCAATTCATCCAGGGTATGGATTTCTTGCTGAAAACCCTGATTTTGCAGCAACTTGCGAAAAATCAAATATCAAATTCATTGGACCATCTCCAAAAGTTATCAGTTTAATGGGAGATAAGATAGCAGCAAAAAAAACCATGGAAAAAGCAAAAGTCCCTGTGATCCCTGGGTATCATGGCGTAAAACAAGATAATGATTCTTTAGTGGAAGAAGGAAAAAAAATTGGATTCCCATTGCTTGTAAAGGCAGCAGCGGGTGGTGGCGGAAAAGGGATGCGCATCGTTCATACCAAAAAAGATCTACTTGAATCCATCCAAGCAGCGAAAAGAGAATCTAAATCATCATTTGGCGATGATACCGTTTTTTTAGAAAAATATCTTGATAAACCTCGTCACATTGAATTTCAAATCTTAGCTGATGAAAAGGGTAATACCATTCACCTATTCGAAAGAGAATGCTCAATTCAACGACGACATCAAAAAATCATTGAAGAATCACCTTCCCCTATAATGACCGAGGAACTAAGAGCTAAAATGGGAAAAGCAGCTGTTGCTGCTGCAGAAGCTGTTGGGTATACCAATGCCGGAACTGTTGAATTCATGGTAGATAAAGATCTCAATTTTTATTTTATGGAGATGAACACCCGATTACAAGTTGAACATCCAGTAACCGAATTGACAACAGGTATTGATCTGGTAAAGTGGCAATTGAAAATTGCTTATGGAGAAAAACTTACCCTCCAACAAAAAGATCTCATCCAACGAGGTCATGCTATCGAATGTAGGATTTATGCAGAGGATGCTGAAAATGGATTCCTCCCTAGCGTGGGACAATTGAAAAAGGTTGAGGAGCCAAATGGACCCAATATTCGAGTTGATTCTGGGATTTTATCAAATTTAAACATTTCACCATACTATGATCCAATGTTATCAAAATTAATCGTCTATGCTGAAAATAGAGAAGATAGTATCAACAAAATGATCTGGGCATTATCCAATTATGTGATACTAGGAATCACGTCCAATATCTCATTTTTAAAGAAAGTTATTGAACATCATGAATTCAAAAAAGGAAATATTACTACCCATTTCATAGATAATTACTTCAAAGACTGGACAATAACCAAAAAAGGTCTTCCAATAGATGCAATCTTAGCTTTAGCGGTTCATGACTCAATGCATTCCAAGAAAGAAGAAGTGGTCAGATATAAAGAAGCAGACCCTCATTCCCCATGGAAACATGTGGGCAGATGGCGAGTTAGTGGGGAGATGTAATTATGTTTATCAATTATGAACACAAAAATAACGTGTACAGTGTCACTGTCGAACGAAGAGAGAATATCTATTTTGTCACCTATGACAATACTGAATATAAGGTTGTCCCAGAGGAAATAAAACCGGGACATCTGAAGATACAGATTGGAAACAGGTTATTAAAAGCGATTGTAACAGAAGGTGAGAATGAAAAATTTGTTTTCATTGATGGAGATGTTTTCAAAGTTAAACCTGTTGAGTTAACTGGTAGAAAGAAAAAAAGGAAAAAGGAAAGCGATAAGAGTGACCTTGATTCGCCCATATCAGGGAAAATAGTTAATCTGAAGGTAAAAAATGGAGATAAGGTCAAAAAAGGCGATGTTTTAGTAATTATCGAAGCCATGAAAATGGAATATTTGATTCGAGCCCCTTATAAAGGAATTGTAAAAAAGGTTAATTTTAAAGAAAATGACCAAGTGGAGATTGGTCAGACGACAGTTGAACTTGAGAAAAAATAGGATGTGTTTAAGATATGGACGTAATTGAAACCTCAGTTGATACTTCAAATAAAGAATTCAAAGAGAATTATACACGTTATGAAAGATTAGTTAAGAATTTAAAAGAGAATATTTCCAAAGTTCAAATGGGTGGCGGGAAAGAAAAAATCGAACTTCATAAAAGTAGAAATAAAATGCTTGCACGTGAACGAATCGATTCGCTTTTAGACCCGGATACCCCATTCATGGAATTCAATCCACTTGCAGCATATGGGATGTATAAGGATAAAGCGCCTTGTGCCGGAATTGTAACTGGTATAGGTATTATCCATGGTAGAGAAGTTGTCATTGTAGCTAATGACGCTACCGTTACTGGCGGAACATATTATCCAATGACTGTAAAAAAACATTTACGAGCGCAAAAAATCGCTCTTGAGAATAATCTTCCTTGTATTTATCTTGTTGATTCGGGAGGCGCCTTTTTACCGATGCAGGATGAAGTATTTCCGGATCGAGAACATTTTGGTAGGATTTTTTATAACCAAGCAATGATGTCATCTAATAACATACCTCAAATCTCAGCGGTCATGGGATCCTGTACTGCAGGTGGTGCCTACGTCCCTGCGATGAGTGATGAAAGTATTATTGTTAAGGGAACGGGAACGATCTTTCTTGGAGGACCACCATTAGTTAAAGCAGCAACTGGTGAAGAGGTAAGTGCTGAAGATCTTGGTGGTGCGGATGTCCATTGTCGGGAAAGTGGGGTTTCAGATCATTATGCTCATGACGATCAAGAAGCTATTCATATGGTTCGAAGCATAGTTGAAAACCTAAATAGACCAACTAAAACGCATCTAGATATTCATAAACCTGAGGAACCTGCATATGACATCAAAGAGATTTATGGGATCATACCTAAGGATTCAAGAAAACCTTTTGAAGTAAGAGAAATAATCGCTCGAATCGTCGATGGGTCTAAATTCCATGAGTTTAAGGCATTGTATGGTCCAACTATTGTTTGTGGATTTGCTCGAATCATGGGTTACCCCGTTGGTATTCTTGCAAATAATGGTGTTTTATTCTCTGAGTCTGCATTAAAAGGATCTCATTTTATTGAAATGTGTTGTATGCGTAAGATACCTCTTGTTTTTTTACAAAATATTACAGGATTTATGGTTGGAAGAAAATATGAATCAGGTGGTATCGCAAAAGATGGGGCAAAGATGGTAAATGCCGTAGCCACCGCAAATGTGCCTAAATTTACCGTGCTTATCGGAGGTTCATTTGGAGCCGGAAATTATGGTATGTGTGGCCGAGCATATGAACCACGTCAGTTATGGATGTGGCCAAATTCACGAATATCAGTCATGGGTGGAGAGCAAGCTGCTAATGTATTATTGACGGTGAAAAGAGACCAGATGTGGAGAAAAGGTAAGGAATTAAGCAAAGAAGAAGAAAAAGCAATTACAGAACCTATCCTTAATAAATATGAGCAGGAAGGAAGTCCATATTATAGTACCGCAAGGATCTGGGATGATGGCATCATCGATCCAGCAGATACCCGAACAGTACTTGGTCTTGGAATCTCTGCAGCATTAAATGCACCAATTCCAGAGTGGAAACCTGGTATTTTCAGAATGTGAAAATAAAAAAAAGAAAGCAAAAAAACTAGATTTTTCTCATCTAGTCTTCTTTTTTTACTATAATCTATAATATTTCCTGTAACACAAGTTTAGTAGCTTTTGGAATCGCTTCTTTGATAGGATCACTTAGTTTGTCAGTAAAATCCATCGGGATCTTTGAGAGAACAATTGCGATTACAACGATACTTGGAATGCGTGATTCACCTAATCGTTTTGCTAGTTGAATTGCTTCAATAAAACTGACATCATGAGGATTACATGAATGAATAGTTCTGAATTGATTGAGTTTCATCCTTTTTACTGAGCCATTTCGTTCATTCTTTAAATGTACCGCATCTATGAGAATAGCTTTTTCAAAACCAGTGATGATATCTAAAAGGTTCATTCCACCAGTCATCGCTTCTTCAAAGAATACATTCTTTGTATCACTAATTTTTCTTTGAACCTCTTTTAATACATGGATGCCGACACCGTCATCTCCAAGGATCGGATTGCCAATACCAACTATTATCGTTTTCATACAACAATCATTGTTGAAGGGTTTTCACTAATTTGTTCTGTGCATTATAAATATCTACTTGCAATTGCATACTTCCAGGAAGAGCATGAGTTGCACAGGCAAAACAAGGGTCATATGCTCTAAACGCCATTTCCACCTTATTTAATAATCCATCATTTACTTTACCGTCTTTTATCACACCTTTTGCAGCATCTCGAACTGACATGGTGATGGCTCCTGCATTATTGGTTGTAGCAACGATAAGATTTGCTTTTTCCACAAGGCCATCATGATCGATTTTGTAATGATGAATCAGTGTCCCCCGAGCAGCTTCTACTACACCAAATCCTTCACCCGGTTCACCAACAGGATTTCTAATTTGTTGACTAGTGATATCAGATGAATTGATGAGTTCCTTTGCTCGCTCCGTAGCATAAACCAATTCGATTAATCGAGCCCAGTGATAGGCTAATGTGGAATTCACGGGTTTTCCATCAAAGGTTTCATACATTCGATTGTATTCCTTATCAGCTAGTGGTGTTGCCATTCCTTCAGATGTATTAAGTCGTCCCAGTGGACCAACTCGGTAAATACCACTATTCTTCCCATCGTTAAATCCATTCCAACCGATTTTTTTCAAAAATGGAAATTTCATATAACTCCATTCTTCTACTCGTTCACTGATGTGATCATAATATTGTTCAACTGGGAATTTTAAATATTCTTCTCCCTGTTGATCAGTTATTCGTATGGTTCCATCATAAAAATTCAGTTTGTTCTGTTCATCTACTAAACCCATATTATATGTGTTCAATTGATAGGGATCACTTTTAATGAAATCAACATAATCCTTTTCTTGAAGGACAATATCATCAAAAAGTTCTATAGAAAATGAAGCAAATTTTACACATGAATCAACCATTTCTTTAATACTACTTACTTCTTCTTTATCTAATCCTTTTGATACACCTCCGGGAAGGCCACAAACAGGATGAGTTGCTTTTCCTCCAAGGATCGCAGTGATCTTTTGCCCATACGCTCTATGTTTAATCACTTCTTTACCAATATCAACACCTGCTTTTTCAATGACCCCAAGGATATTTCTTTTTGCAGCAGGTGCATCAGGACCAACAATGAAATCAGGACCTCCCAGATAATAGAAATGGAGGATATGATCATAAATGACATAACCGCAATACATGAGTTCTCGAAGTTTTTTAGCTGCAGCTGGTGGATCTACGTGAAATGCACTATCCAATGCTTTTGTTGAAGCGAAATGATGAGCAACTGGACATACCCCACAAATCCGAGAAGTAATCTGAGGCATATCCTCTGCACGTCGACCTTGAGCGAATCGTTCAAAACCTCTCAACTCAGGGATTTGAAGATACGCATTTTCAACGTTTCCATGGTCATTTAAGAAAATATTGATTTTTCCATGACCTTCTAATCGGGTAATCGGATCGATGGTAATTGTTTTCATTTCTTCACTCTCCTCTTTATTAACGCCTTTGGTAAACCATATTTGTAAAACGTTCCTAAGGGATCTCTCACATTTTCTATTAATCTCATAACCTCTTCCTCATTCATATCCTCTTCACCATCGACACCAATGATTGAGGCTAATGCAGAAATCATTTTGGCCCCTTGATCAATTGAGTTTGGAGTTGGCCCTCCGCATCCAGTACAAGGCATATTGGCATCAAGACAACGCGCATCACAACCACCTCGCGTTGCTGGTCCCATACAGATGATTCCCTGTTCAAGAAGACACTTTTTAGGATCAATATCTGTTGTTTCATAAACTCGTTTGACCTTTCCGATCATTTTTTCAGATTTTTCTCGAGGACATTCATCACATACGGATTTTAATGGTGCAAGAATTGCACCTTTCTCCGGTAGCTTATTTTCAAGGATAGCAGTTATTGCATTCAATATAAGTTTGGTTGGAGGTGGACAGCCAGGTAGATAATAATCAACATCTACCGTTTGGTCAAGACTCTTAACTGTGTCAAAAAAATCTGGTAAATCCAATTTTCCTTCTTTGACTTTACTTTCTTTTTGAGGAAGAACCTTATTCTTATTCTCTGTGGAAGGATTATCAATATAAGCCGTTTCAAACACTTCTTGTTTATCTGCAACGTTTGCAAGACCCGGTATTCCTCCGTGAGTTGCGCAAGCACCAAATGCAATAAGAACTTTTGATTTCTTTCGTAATAACTTCGCCAAATATTCTTGTTCACTCGTTCGTATCGCACCATTAAAAAAACAGACATCAATGAAATTATCCTTCATTTTCTCAACATCATCATATTTGAAATCTAATGCAACAGGCCAAAACAATATATCTGCTGCTCCTGCAACATCAAGTATCTTTTCATCGATATCAAGAACCGCGATTTCACATCCTCCGCAACTAGCCGCCCAGTAAAAAGCAAGTTTTGGTTTTTCCTTTTTTTGAGCACCCATTCATTCCATCTCCTTAAGAATACAAGGCCCAAGTGCTTTCAGATCATCAACAAATTCAGTGACTATATCAGCAAATTTTTGTCCCTCCGATGCACTTACATATTCAAATCGAACTCTTTTTTTGTCTATACCCAGTTGATCTAGCAGTTTATGCAAAAGAAGGGTGCGTCTTTTTGTTTTGTAATTTCCTGATTGATAGTGGCAATCACCCGGGTGACATCCAGCAATCAACACTCCATCTGCTCCTTCTTTTAATGCACTAAGAACAAATGAAGTATCCACTCTACCAGAACACATGACTCTAATGGATTGTACATTCGGTGGATACTTGATCCGACTGGTTCCTGCAAGATCTGATCCTGCATATGAACACCAATTGCAAAGAAAAGCAATAATATTTGGTTCAAAATCTTCTGTCATCTCTATCAATCCTCCTCTGCATAAGCCTTAATCATAGCAAGAATCTGTTTATCATTGAATCCTTTCTGTTGCATAGCCCCAGAAGGACATGCAACGACGCATGCTCCACAGCCCATGCACAACGTTTCATCTACTTTGGCAACTGACCGAGTTTCATCTTGTTTTTCAAGTGTTATTGCATCATATGGACAAATGGAGATACACGTGGAACAACCTGAACAGAGGTCTTCATTGACAACAGAAGTAAATGGTTCAGTTTCAAATTCCTTTTTAGAAAGAATAGTTTCTGCTCGTGCGGCAGCACCACTTGCATGGGCAACAGAATCTTGAATGTCTTTTGGACCTTGACAGGATCCTGCAATAAAAATTCCATTCGTAAACGTATCCATTGGTCGTAACTTCGGATGAGCTTCTAATAAGAATCCATCGCTACTCTGAGACACTCGTAGGATCCTAGCGAATTGCTCAGCATCTTCTCTTGGAACAAGAGCTGGTACTAATACTACTAATTCCGTGTTAATCTCAAAAAGCTTATTTGTTGTGGTATCAAAAATATCAATCGTAATCTTATCCGCATATGGTCTTACTTCAGAAGGTCTCCCCCTGAAAAAGTTCACCTTCATTCCTCGGATCTTCCGATAAAATTCTTCATACCCTTTTCCAAAACTTCTAATATCTGTGTAACACACATTAAGTTCCACATCATCACCGAGTTTCTCTTTCATCAGATAAACTTGTTTCAGCGCACTCATACACCCTATCCGACAACACCAGCTACACTCTGTTTCATCTCGACTGCCAACACAAAGGATATATGTAATACTCTTTGGAGCGGTATTATTAGATGGACGAATTATCTTCCCATCAGTCGGTCCCGCGGAATTAATCAACCGTTCCATTTCCATAGTAGTAATCACATCTTTTGATTGAGCATAATTAAGCTCATTCATAGAGGATACATCCATAACATCAAAACCAGTTGCAACAACAATTGCTCCAACTTCAATTGATACTTCTTCATCCTGTTGATCAAAATCAATACATTTCTCTGGGCATGCTTCCACACAAAGTGGTCCAGTACCACATTTTCCCTTCGTTAGCATTAAACATGATTCTTTATCAATGGTATACTTTGGCGGAACTGCTTGAGTAAAAGGAAGGTAGATCGCACTTCTCTTCCCCATGCCCATATCAAATTCACTTGAAATCTTGTCATGGAGTCGACAGGCTTCAGCACAATCCCCACAACCTTTACACTTATCAACATCTACATATCGTGCTTTCTTTTTTACTGTAACCATGTAATTTCCAATGGTTCCTTCAACATTTGTGACTTCTGAATAGGTGATAAGATCGATATTTGGATGATTAAACACTTCTTTCATCTTAGGTGTAAGGATACATCCTGAACAATCAAGTGTGGGGAAGGTTTTATCAAGTTGAGCCATCCGACCCCCGATACTCGGTGATTTTTCCACAAGATACACTTTATGTCCTGACTCCGCTATATCAAGGGATGCTTGAATTCCTGCAATGCCACCACCTATGACCATAGCAACAGGTTTAATCTTAACTTTTGGGGGGACAAGTGAATCAAGTAAGCGGGCTTTTGCAACTGCTCCTCGTACTATTTTCTTTGCTTTGTTAGTTGCAATCTTTGGATCATCATGAATCCAAGAACATTGCTCACGGATATTTGCAATTTCTAAATTAAAAGGATTTAATCCAGCTTCCTCCACTATTCCACGGAAGGTTTGTTCATGCATCCGAGGTGAACATGAGGCTGTGACTACCCCAGTCAATTTATATTCTTTTATAGTGTCTTTCATCAATTGTGCTCCCGCTTCAGAGCAGATATATTTATAGGTTTTACTCACCACGACATCCTCAAGAGTCTCAGCATATTTTGAAAGTGCTTCAACATCTACTTTTGATGCAATGTTTTCTCCACAATGACAAATAAATACACCAATTCTTTTCCCCATAATTAGTTCCCTCCGATAGACAGTGATTCAACTGGACTTTGATTAAGATGAATTCCAAGCTTTTCTTTTTCTAAGCCAAAACTAAGACCTAACACTTGCGTTAAGTATAACACTGGTACATCTAACGTGTCAGCAACTGTTTTAGCTGCTTGTTTTTGTTTTGCATCAAATTGACGATGGCACCAGGGACATACATCAATGAAGACGTCAAATCCTTGTGCTTTCACTCGTTGCAGTTTCTGACCTGTTTTTGTCAATGCAGATTCTGGAAGATTTGCATTCAGTAATCCTCCACAACAATCCAGTCTCTCAGGGTAAAACACTGGATTTGCACCTATTACTTTCAGAATATGTTCCATTTTTTGGGGATTTTCTGAATCCACTGGTCGCTTGATTTCACTTGGTCTAATGAGATGGCAACCATAATGAGTAGCAGTTTTCAAGTTGTTCAATGGTTTTTTCACTTCTTTTTTAATTCGATCCAATCCTACTACGTCATGAAGCAAATCAACGGTATGAACAACTCTACTTATCCCCTGATATGAAAGGTTCTCATCAGCAAGAAATGAATTCACTCGGTCTTTTAGTTTTTTATTGGAATCCAGAATATATTTACATTCACTTAATCCTAAATGACAAATAGAACAAGGGGCAAAAATATCATAACCCCTTTTTTCAGCTAATGCAATATTGCGTGCTGATAAAGCCAAGGTAAGCATTTGATTAACACTTTTCAAG
Organism: uncultured Thermoplasmatales archaeon; assembly: GCA_964581795.1. Lineage (GTDB taxonomy): Archaea > Thermoplasmatota > E2 > DHVEG-1 > DHVEG-1 > EX4572-165. The sequence continues at coordinate 21,707 of CAZOPW010000026.1, forward strand.
GGAGTGCCACAGCAGGAGAAACCTTGGATATCAACGAGTTCGATATCGAGTTGAGGTAGTACTTCTCGTATACTGAGTTCATATGCATATTGTTCTGTTTGCATTACACAACCTGGATAAAATACAACTTTTTTCATATTAACACCTATCCGGTTTACACTTTTTCCACGGCTAGTTTCGATAAAAACATTTGAAATGTGCTGACATCAATTGGTTTAGAAATCTCCGGTAATCCTAAGGTTGATCGATCAACAGAAATATTATCCTTTGTGTTGATTTCTTTAATATCTTGTAAAAGACCATTTGATAATACTGATTGGAGCATAGTTGAATAGTTACCAGGAATCTGCTTTCCACTTGCCACGACCATATTTTTTAATGCAAATAAGATCTCTACTGGTGCAACTTTTTGAGGACATCGCTCCCTACATTTAAAACAACTCATACAAGTCCATATGACATCAGAGTTGACCATTTCATCGATTAACCCTCTTTTTAACAAAGCCACTATGCTGTGAGGTTCCAATTCAAGTAGTTTATGAGCTTCACATCCGGATGTACATTTTCCACATTGAAAACAAAATTCAGATAATTCAGCTCTTAATTTTTCTAATCGATTATTCATTTCGTTTTTAATCTCAATTTGTGATTCTGCCATTGACGTTAAATCAACAATGCTCACTACGGATCACCCCCTTATTCAAGGTTTATATGCTATTCTACTCTACATATACAAATAGAGTATCATAACGGAACATAGAAGAGCATAATATAATGGTTTTCTCCATTATCAAAAATTGGGAATGATATTTAAATTATGCCATAATTTTATCGGCAAAAAGTGATTTTTTAGTTTTTAACTCCTTTAAATTGAATCATTCAGTTAATGAAAATTCCCATTCACACCAAAGCTCATCAGGATGATCATCTGGAGGACACACGTTACAGGTAAGTTTAATCCGGGAGTTGAATTCTTTGGCAAATGCTTCTAAGAATCCTTTCCGAACTGGTTTGCATCCAAATTCTCCTAACCCTTTTTGGATTCGAGTATTTTGAACCCTGCATTTCACATTCCTAATAAGAGCTTTTTTATCATCAATCTCAATTTCCTTATCTTCTAAATCAAGAGCCCAACTAGAATGCTGTAAAGCATACATCATCTCTTTAATTGATTTTTCATGTAAACCAAAGAATTCTTTCAAACGTCGAGCTTCTATCTTCCCCATCACTTCCCATACAAATTGATCGATTTCTGTTGCAATCTTTGTCCCATATCGTTCCTCAATCCCCATATAATAAAGACCATCAACTGCCCACAAATCCCTTAGATGCAAAAATATAAAATCTGCAATTTTCTCTTTTGGTAATTCTTGTATTAATTCCTTATCAATTTCTCGACTCAATGATCATACCTCCATAATTATTCAATCAGAAAAAGAAAAAAGAAAAAATAATTATTTCATTTTTTCCTTGATTGCCTCTGTTAATTTTGGCAGAACAGTATACAGATCTCCAACGATTCCATAATCTGCAGAATGAAAAATGAGTGCATCAGGATCCTTATTAATTGCCACCACTACATTAGCATCTCTCATACCTGCAATATGTTGGATCTGACCAGATATTCCCGCTGCAACATATAATTGTGGTTTTACTTTATGACCCGACAAACCTATCCAATGATCATCGGGCAACCATTTCAAATCTGCTGCAATCGGCCTGCTACATCCAACGGTTTTTCCTTTGAGAACATTCGCAAGATCTGATGCAAGGTTAAGATCATCCTTATTTTTAAATCCTCGACCACAAGAAACAATTATCTCTGCATCTTCAACATTCACTCCATCAGATTTAGTTTCCGCGATATTTGTAATCTCAGAAGTAGATTTATCAGGATGTATGGTTTTTGTGATAATCTCTGCTTTATGAGACTCATCTTTTTCCAACGCATCAAACACCTTTGATGGAATGGTAATGATAGCAGGTTTTGAAATAAATTGTTCAACTGCAATTGCATTTCCACTATACTCAACTCTTTCAGTAATCAGAGCAGTATCCTTAACATATAGTTTAAGCGCGTCGATAACACATCCTGTATTAAGGATGCCTGCCAATCGAGAAGAAAGTTCTTTACCTATCTTAGTTGATCCGATCAAAACAATCTCAGCTTCCAATTCTTTGATAATCTGCTGAAAAATATCAGCATATTCCTCTGCTTTAGCGTGATCAAGAGAGGTCTCAACGAAAATGATTTTATCAGCACCATATGAAGCATATTCATTCTCTAGATTTTCATCTTTTTTACCGATGATTACAGCAATAGCTTCCTCATCAATCTCTTTGGCTTTACCAATCAACTCAAATGCAAGTTTATTATTATCAGAATAAATCAATGCCATATACTCACCTCAACACTCCATCTTTTGCTAGATTATCAACGAGTTTTTGGATTGAATCATCACTATCATCCTTATAGATTATATTTTTTCTTTGCATGGAAACACCTTGTAAATCGATTCTTTTAACTTTAGGTTCACTAGATATTGATAAATCATCAATATTCCATTCTAGAATCGGTTTGTTTGCTGCAGCTAATATTTGCATTAAACTCGGGAGGCGAGGTTCATTAATCTCTTTTGTTACCGATAACAGGACAGGATAACTTGATTTCATTGATACAACGGTATCACCAAGATTTCGTTCCGCTTTAATTTCATCTTTTTCAGCATCTAGGGATTGAACATAAGTTATTTGAGGAATACGCAGTAAACCGGCTAGTCTTGGTCCTACTTGACCGCTGAACATATCAGTTGACGCCTCACCACAAATAATCAAATCGTATGATCCAATTTTTTTAATTGCTTCAGCAAGAATATTTGTAGTCATTGCATAATCCATTTTATCATCTGGAGGAATGATAATGATTCCCTCATCTGCCCCCATAGCAAGGATCTCTTTCATTCTTTCTTTAGCATCTGATTCGCCAACAGTGATCACCGTGATCTTCCCACCGTTTTTTTCCTTGATTTTTAACGCTTCTTCAACAGCGTTTTTATCAATTTCATTAACCTTTTTATCTAAGCCTTTTAATATCGGCGTATTAGTTTCTGAATCCATTTTTAATTCTGATATATCAACAACCTGTTTTGCACAAACTATTATGTTCATGATATCACTCCTGATTTTTCTACTTATTCAGTGTATTGTTCGTTCAAATTCACTATAATATCATAATTACAAATTGTTTTTAGGATTATAATCCTAATTGCCTCGCAATAACTAAACGTTGTATCTCAGAGGTCCCTTCACCGATTTCACAAAGTTTTACATCTCTGAAATAACGTTCAACTGGATATTCCCGGGTATATCCATATCCTCCAAAAATTTGAATTGCCTGAGTGGCAGCGTCCATAGCTTTTTCTGAAGCAAATAATTTTGCCATTGCTGCTTCTTTGGTGAAATTCTCTTTTTGATCCTCCAAGAACGCTGCTCGATATACAAGTAATCGTGCAGCTTCGATATTTGTTGCCATGTCCGCTATCTTCCATTGTATTGCTTGAAACTTTGAGATAGGGCGACCAAATTGCTGTCTTTGTTTCGCGTACTCAATACTTTCTTCCAAACAACCACGGGCAATACCAACACTCATTGCACCCACTGCAGTTCGTCCTCTGTCAAGAATATCCATTGCTCCAATAAACCCAAGATTTATTTTTCCTAAAAGATTATCTTTTGGCACTCGACAATCTTCTAAAATTAGTTCACCAGTACTACTTCCTCTAAGTCCTAATTTGTCCTCAAGTTGTCCAACTCGAAAACCAGGTGTATCCTTTTCAACAATAAAAGCACTTATCCCTTTTGCACCTTTACTTTTATCAGTCATTGCCATAACCACGAATACTTCTGCTTCTCTAGCATTCGTGATAAATTGTTTTTGTCCATTGATTACCCATTCATCTTTCTCTAAAACAGCAGTGGTCTGTCCTGCAGATGCATCTGATCCTGCATTTGGTTCCGTTAGAGCCCATGAGGATAATGCTTCACCACTGGTAAGTTTTGGTAGATATTTCTTCTTTTGCTCTTCGGTACCCCGTTCACATATATGACCTACACCTAATGAGTTATGAGCTTCAACAATAATACCCGTTGATCCACATATTCTTGATATTTCTTCCAAGGCAATCATATAACTGATTCTATCAATTCCTGCTCCACCATATTCTTGTGGAACAGTCATCCCCATAAGTCCCATTTGACCCATTTTTTTGTATAGATCCTTGGGAAAATATTCTTCCTTATCGATTTTTTCTGCGAGGGGTTTAATATTTTTTTCACAAAATTCTCGTATTGTTTTTTTGAAGAGTTTATGGTTATCTGTCAGGTTAAAATCCAGGTAAATCACCACACCGTCCATATCTTCATATTCTAAAAATCTTTAGGTAAAAAAATTCGACAAGAGCCGAAATTAATCCTAGTTAATTCAATTTCTATAATGATATAAAACTACAAGTCAAGAATAAAAAGAAAAAAAATAGATGGTAAATAAAGATCGAATTTCCTAAAATCTCATTAACTAATTTTGTATTTTAAAATAAAAAAAAGAATGAATAAGTGAGGCTTAACAGGAGCTATGTTCTATTGCTTCTTCTGGGCAAGCAGATACACATGCACAACACTCTATACATTCTGCAACATTTTGACAAACGGCTTTCTCATTTTCTAGTTTAAAAATATCCACTGGACAAACAGTTACACATTCGCTAGCACCAGTACATTTGTCATAATCTATTACAATTTTGATTCCTTCCTCTTCAAATTCTTTTTTTACCATACTATCAACTCCATACTTTTCAATTAACCTAAATCTATCAGTTCTTTAATGTTCTAAACGACCTGATTGCATACGATTGACCTGTTCTTTTGCAATATCCCTTAATTCTACTTTTCTAATCTTTCCACTCGCAGTCATCGGAAATTCATCTGTGAAAAAGATATATTTTGGAACTTTAAACCTTGAGATACCTTCTTTGCAATACTCTTTGATTTCTTCCTCTGTAGCTTTCATCCCATCAACTATCTTTATGAATGCGCAAACTTCCTCACCATATTTCTCACTTGGGACACCAATTATTGCTACATCATGAATTTTTTCATTAGTATACAAATATTCTTCAATTTCCCTTGGATAAACATTTTCCCCTCCTCTGATGATCATATCATCAATTCTACCCTTAATACTAAAATAACCATCCTCATCTTTTACTGCAAGATCCTTAGTATGAAGCCATCCATTACGAATTGCTTCATCAGTTTTATCTTGCATTTTATAGTACCCTTTCATGATACCATATCCTCGTGCCACTAATTCACCGGGTTCGTTAGCTGGAAGGTCTTTACCTGTTTCTGGATCTACAATTTTGACGTCAACACCATATAACGGCTTTCCAACGGTTTCTACCCTCTTTTGAACCGGATCATTTCTGCTTGTTTGCGTAAGAACCGGTGATGATTCAGTTAAACCATATGCAATTGTGATCTCCGTTAGATGCATATCATCCATTACTTCAACCATTACTTCAACCGGGCATGAGGCTCCAGCCATGATACCCGTTCTAAGTGATGAAACATCATATTTTGAGAAATTAGGATGTCTTAATTCAGCAATAAACATTGTTGGAACACCTTGCAAGACTGTACATTTTTCTTTTTCAACAGCATCAAGAACTTTTTCTGCATCAAAAATCTCAATTGGAACCATTGTTGATCCATGAACAACACAGTTCAATGTTGATAACACACAACCAAAACAATGAAAAAACGGTACGGGTATACACATCCTATCCTGAACCGTAAGACCCATTCTCTCTCCAACATAATATGCATTATTCAAAATATTATAATGAGTGAGCATTACTCCTTTTGGAAAGCCTGTGGTGCCAGAGGTATATTGCATGTTTATTACATCTTGAGGATCAAGAGACTGTTGTCTATGTTCAAGATCCTCATCAGTGACATTATTTGCTAAATCATCTAATTTATCGAATAAGAACATACCAGGTCTTGGTCTTTTTCCAATATACACTACATTTTTTAAAAATGGGAGTTTTTCATTATCGATCCCTCCTGGTTTGGTAGTTTTTAGGTTAGGCAAAACCTTGTTTAGATGTTGAAGATAATCGACGTCTTTAAAACCATCAACTAAAAATAATGTTGTTGCATCTGATTGTTTTAATAAATATTCCAATTCATGTGATTTGTAATATGTGTTAACCGTTACAAGTACTCCACCAATCTTTGCTGATGCGAATTGAAGCAAAACCCACTCAGGTATATTATGAGCCCAAATAGCAATATGGTCACCACGTTTGATTCCTAAAGCCATTAAAGATTTTGCTAATTTATCCACACGTTTTTTAAATTCGGTATATGTATATCTGATTCCTTTATCAACGTAAATCAATGCATCATGATTAGAGTATTTTTTTGCGGTTTCGTTTAATATGTCACCTAATGTCTTGTTAATCATAAATTATCCCCCATACGAAAAATCTTGGGATTATGGTTCAAATTGGTTTTTTCAAGTATTAATGAAAGAGTGAAACTATGTTTTTCTAATAAATATTATCCTTTACAAAATGAAAATTTAGATTAT
>CAZOPW010000027.1:0-27423 GCA_964581795.1 uncultured Thermoplasmatales archaeon
GAATTTCTCACTGAAAATATCTAAAAATGATATTAGTTAAAATAAAAAGACTCACTCTTTTTCAGAAGAGTTTACCATGTTCTTTTTTTTCAACAAAAAGCAGAAAATGATACTAAAGACCAAAAGTAGAAATCCAAAACCCGGAGTGTCTTGATTATCAATACTACTATCATCATTAACGGAGGAATCATCATCATTATTTGATGGAGGGGAAGAATCATCAGACGGCTCCTCTTGTATCGTTACTACTGTAGTATCCTTTGAACTACTTCCAAAACTATCAATAACCGTAAGATTTACAGTATACTCCCCAGCAACAGAATACGTATGAGATATTTTCTCTCCAAAACCAGATTTTCCATCACCAAACTCCCATGAAAACGTCTGAATTTGATCATCAGAATCATAACTATCCGATGCATCAAATAACACTGATGTATTTACCACACCAGTATAAGGGCCACTACAATCAGCAACAGGAGCAGTATTTGGAATATCTGGTTTAGAAATCTTTACTTGTGCAGATTCAACTGAAGACCAAGCTCCATCATTATCTTTTACTTTAAATGAAATCAAATGAGTTCCAACAGACAATGACGTCGTTGTAAACGTTGATTCAGAACTAAGAACACCATCAATACTAGAAGACCATTGATACCCGGTTATCATACCATCACTATCAGATCCAAACCCATGAAAATACACCTCTTCACCTTGCTCAGCCTCTGTCGGATTCACAGTTACAATTGAACTCGTAGGCACTTGATTATCTTCTGATTCCTCTTGAATAGTCAATGTTGTTTCATCAAATGATGACCACTGATCATCATCATCCTGAACACGAAATCGAATCGTATGCGTGCCAACAGAAAGAGAACTTGTTGAAAAATCCGCTGAAGAAGAATGAAGAACTCCATCAATTGAGGAAACCCATTCCCAGTCTACGATGTATCCGTCTTCATCAACACCATGACCCTGCAATTCAACAATTACTCCTTCAGATGCAGGTGATGGATGAATCGAGTCAATATAAGCAACAGGTTCAAGAGTAGGAGTAAGAAAAACTCCTAATGGATACGAGTCAACGTTTTCTCCCCCAGGAATCGAATATGGAGTATCACCTATTCCATCATTATCACTATCATACTCATTATAGTCATCCCAGTAGTTTCCTTTTTGATTGTGACTCCAACTATTCGATCCAAGTGTGGTATCCTCAGCATTCCCTGCGGAATTAGCAGAAAACTCATTTTCATAAAACACGTTATCAACAGATGCTGAAACAAGAATCCCATAACCATTCCCTGAAATCATGTTTTGATAGATCATGTTCCCATCAGATCCATGCAAACGCAATCCATCACCATTATTTTTGATTTGATTATCATAAATCAAGCACCCATCAGCAAAATACAATTTCACTCCTTTCTGATCATTATTTTGAATCACACAATTTGAAATTTCCGCATCTATCGCATACTGTAAATACACTCCGCGTTCACCATAAGTTAAAATACAAGAATCTAACACAAAATCAGAAGTACTATCCACAAAAACACAGGGAAAATCTTGACTCTGCCGGAGTTCATTAGAAACCGTTACTTCTCGAATAGAAACATTATCTGCTGTTACTTTCATCGTATGTTCCGTCGAACTTTGCACTCCTTGAATAAAGGTCGAATCTTTATCATCCCCTCGAATATGGACTGATTTAGAAATCAATAGATTCTCATCATACGTTCCACTATACACATGAATAATGTCAGATTCATTTGCAAAATCAATTGCATCCTGAATTGATGTAAAATCTCCAGAACCACTTTCATCAACATAAATCGTTTCAGCACTTAAAACTATAGTAAAAACAAAAAAAAATAACAGAAACAAGCAAGTACTCATTATCATTAAGAACGTATTACTCTGATACCTTTTCATCCTTCACCATCCACTCTCTACATAAACTATTAGAGCAAATACTATAAAAACATATGGTGAAAAAATATCAATACGAAGAAAAAAAGAAAAATGTATGTGGTATTAAAAAAAAAGAAACCACATGATTTATACTTTTTTCAGGTCAACAGCTTTTGAACCTTTTTCCCCTTCTTCAACTTCAAATTCTACTTCATCGCCTTCGTGAAGATATACACCTTTAGGAATGGCAGTATAATGTACAAAGACGTCTTTTCCATCATCAGTGGTAATAAAACCATACCCCTTTTTTGGATGGTACCATTTTACTTTTCCATTCATTCTGTCCTGTTCTCCAATTTTTTGCGTACTAGAAACAAAAAAATAAAAAATTCAAAATATCCAGTAAAAAACCGTTTTTTTTCGAACTCTTTATTTACCGTTTCCTACTCTTTTCAATTTATCGGGAGTCATAGAACCACTTTCTTAAATACTTTACCACAAAAAATAAAAAAAGAGACGTTCAAAAAATTAAAAAAATGAGCGCCCCGGCCGGAATTTGAATCCGAGTCCCTAGCTCGACAGGCTAGGATGATAGGCCACTACACTACCAGGGCAGTTTTTCACGTGTTTTGCAGGAGGTAAATAAAAACTCTTTCTTTAACTTTTTCCCTAAAATGGCATAATTTGAAATAAAACAAAAGAAAAAAAGGAAGAGAACACAAACTTAATTTGGTTCCCTAATTGGACTAAATCCTTTGATATCGTATTCATCGATATCTTCTTGGATCTCTTCGTAACCTGCAGCTGCCATACCATACATCGCCATTGTCTCGTTAAACAATAATAAAAGTGAACTCATGTTTGTTGCATTTCCAAATGAACTAGTTCCATTGACAAATGTGATGTTTTCAACAATCATTTTCAAGTACATACTAGCATTATACCGTAACATGGTTACTTCAGCACCAGTCTTTGTAAGATTAACGTACATATCTAGTAGTGTTAAATAGTTCTCATAGCTGGTATACCCTTTTGTTCGTTCAAAGAAATTCGTTGAAAGAAGAAAGTTTTCATGAGAGGTTAGATAATTTGGCATTGCAAGGGTACAGTTATCAATACTAGAATTTTTATATTGATTCATCGCAGATTCATTATCTTCATTGAGAACACTTGCATAGAACAGTTGAGCTAAATCGAAATGGTAGTTACCAAAGGCTCGGTCTTCTCTAGCGGAATCTAAGAGCACTGATGATTCAAGAAAGCTACTCGTGAAGTTGATATTTTTTTCTTCAAGTGTTTTTATCTCAGATACGTGTTCAGTGTTAAGCTCATCTATTTCTGATTGATACACGATATCAGCGATAAAATAGGTGACGACAACGATACCAATCATGATCGCAAACATCATGATAAACATGTTTTTGTCAAAGACCTGAGCCATATTTTAGTCCTCCATTCGTTACTTTATTCTGGTTGACTTAGCGTAACTTCGTGATCATCCCAGAAAAGCATTGGACATACCACAGGATTAATGGTACTCTCCCATTTTATTTTTGCTAAATTAGCAATTGTTGAACCAACAGGACGCGAATCCATAAACGAGGTCATACTCTGCTCTTCTCGCATGTCAACGAGATTACCATCTCGATACAATGAATATCTAATATGTTGCTGATCAATTTTCGTTAGTTTCAATGTGTACCAGTCATTATACAAGTAACCACCGGGGCTATCACTATACAATTGTACCCACGAACCAATCGTTGGATCCCAATAAGAAAGCGTTGCAACCCAATCCAAAGGAGGGTTTAAACCTTGATGTTCATAACTTAGTTTCATTTTAGCAAATGCAGTGTTATAACTATTCAGAAACGTAAGAAATGTATCTGCTTGTTCTGTCGCATTACCGCACGTGAAATCAATTTTCCATTCGCTGAAAAAGCTTTCCAAAGTAGACATGTTATAATACCAATATTGTGGGCTTCCACTCAGTCTCATCTTTGTTTTAAATGATTGTGGCGTTTGATAGTAATAGCTTTGAGCAACCTCAAAATTACTTTCTCCCCGTTCAACAGATGTGTTAAACCATTCTTTTCCTAAGTAATTTTGACTTGCACATTGTTTTGAAACGTCACTACTGAAATCCTCTATAACTGAATTAGGAGGAGTAAAAGAAATAACTCGTACAATCGTTGGATCGTCATCATCCGTATCACTATCATTATCAATATCGTAACCATCATCAACGTGGGGATCATCAGTATACTCTATAGCATCATTGATACCATTTTCATTACTATCCCAATATAAAATACCTTGATTACGAATTTCAGATCCATTTGGAAGTCCTTCATCTACTAACACACTGTAAGTTAGTGTAACACTGCTTTCCCCAGCTATTGGACCATTCCATTCAACCCTGTTTTCAATGTCATTAAACGAAAATGATCCATCCGTAGCTGTCAATGAACTTTCAACTAAAGTGGTATTCTCGGGGATATCATCAATAAATTCATCACCTGGATTATCCTGTTGAGCAGCAGTTCCGGTATTACTTAAAGTCACAGTGTATCGAAGTTCATCGCCTGGTTCGACATCGCCGTCATTAAGATCAGAAACTGTTTTTCTAGCTACGAGATCTGTTCGAGCGAATCCTGAGAATTTTACATTATCTATGAATGCTGCACTATCAAATTGATTATCGCCGCTATCATGAATTTCAATAGTAATCGTGATTTGTTCATGTGGAGAAACAGGATGCGAAACACCACCAATATTAATCAAATCCGATGCACCTGCATCTGCTGCATCTCGAGGTGTTCGGTCCACATAATCAACTCCACCAGGACCTCCTTCAGTTGCATAGACATCAAATCCAGTATCTCTAAGACCATCTGAATCCAGTGTGAAATAACCACTGTTAATATCAAAAATATACTGAGAATCGCCTTTTAATGGTGAAGACACGGTCACAGTCAGTTTATCATTATAAACAGTACCAACATACTCAGGATATTCAGTACTGAAAAATTGAACATCGTAGTACACATAATGCATAAATTCAGGAACATTAAGAGTCATGGTAAATTCAACTTGATCCCGTGGTGAACCAAATTGTCCACCTTCAAACCAACTCCCTCGTTCATCACCCGGATTTTGCTCATTAGTAGTTACAGGAACTGTTCCTGCTTTCCCCGTACTGAATAAAGCAAATGTACTTCCATGTGTTGGAAGCATCGTACCAAGAGATGATAAAACCACACTTTGACGGCTACCATACTCATCGGTATCATCATATGAACAATCTACCAACCAAGATGAATTATGTAACATGGCAAGTGCAAGATCTTCTCCATCGTAAGGATCTGCGATTACAGGTTCTTTTATGAGCATCGTACTGCCAAAAATTAGAAAGGCCATGCAGACGACTGCTTGAATTTTTTTCGTATATTTTCTCATTTTTATATACCTCCACCTAGATAATTTTTGATAATTAATTCATTTGAAATAAGCGTTTGAGCAGCTTTGGTTTCGTTTGTTGGAGTAACTTCACAAGACCATGTTTCTCCAACAATCGTCTCCTCTGATACAATAACGCTTAGGGAACTATTGCCTTGATGATTTGTTAAATAATTCTGATAAATTTGTTCTTCAGAAAGCACTCGTTCATAAATTTTAACTTCATCAATCCATCCAGTGAAATTTGCATTATTTTGATCAGAAATACCAGTTATTTCAACCGCGTCAACTCCCGCTTCAACAACTGAGCCGTATCCAAGATCTGAAGCTTCAAATCTAATTTTCACAGAATCAGTTAATGAAATAAAATCTTCAATTGTTATTGAATATGTATACCACTCTTCAGGCTGAGGGGTATCTGGTCCAATGGTTAATGCTCTTGACCAAGAATTACCATTATCTGAAGAAACATCAACATAAAAATGATCGGAATTAGGACTACTACCAAAATTATTAGTATACCAAACATCAAAGGAACAATCAACGGTTTTATAACCACTAAGATCAATCTTTGGAGAAATCAACCAGGTTGTTCCCCCATCAATATCTTTTTCTCTCACATTTTCAGTAACATAACAACTACCTGATCCATCGCTATCTGTTGGTGGATCTCCCCGATCGTCACCCACAGGTACCCCTCTTTCCCAGGATCCATCTGAAAGCCATCCGCTATCATCAACAGTCCATCCTTTATTTGTTTCAAAGTTATCAGTAAAAATAGAAATATAATCACTAGATGGTGGGGAACGACTTTGTCCAATTAAACCAATTGGTTGAGAACCTAATCCAATACTTTCCCCCGGGGTAAAACTTGAAGAAATTGAATCAACGATGCCATCAACATAAACCATTGATTTTCCAGTTGATCTATCATATGTGGCAGTCACCAAATGCCAAGAACTATCATTGATTTGCGTGTTACCATTACAATGAATTGTTTGACTGGAAGTTGTTGCATCCCATTTTAATTTTCCATCAACTAATGATAAATCAAAATACAATGAATCATTATAACTAACAATTGCTCCCATGGGTAGAGAAGTTTTAATCCATGCTTCAACTGTGAGCTCATCAATAGTTGGATTACTAAAACAATAAGGAATCTCTATTGAACTGTTACCATCAATGTAATAACATCCGCCTCTTTGTCCAGAGGAGGCCCATAGCGCCCCCTGATTATCCGCATGATTATCATATCCTGAAAAGTCCTTTAATACTCCTGTTGATTCAAGATCTAATGCAAGATTAAGCACAGTGATCGGGTTGCCATCTAATAACCAATTATACACAAAAGAAGTTGAAGCAAATGAGGAATTTATTGGATGTCCTAATTCTGTCTCATTAAAACAAATCAGATCTTCATCCGTAGTCTCCGTTAATAAACTACTAATCAACCAGGGATATTCAGGTGGACATGAACTGTTACCAGAGGAATCTTTCACCGCTCCTTTTAAAATTCCTTCAAAAACAGAAATTTTTGTCCCTTCTCGGTCATATGTATAAATCTCAACTTGAACACTATCATTTTCGGAAGGTAGACTCACAGATGTTGGAATGACTTTTTCTCCGATACTCCAAGGTGAATCTGTAAACATTGTTGAATCAATCAAGGAACCATTTTTTGCTTTTACATCAACTTGATACGAACTCAGTGTTTCACCACCAACATGTTCAATAATCGGTGTTCCTTCAGGAGTTACATAACCTATAAGTTTTACATGTGGTTCTGCTGTAGAAACCGGTAAGGGAAAAACAAATGAATAAATTGCAGTAAAAGATAACACTGCGATAAGAAGCAGGAGTAAACCTCCTAAAACCTCGGAAACCGCACTACAGTGTTTGATACTTGATGTGTATCTCATTCTCATCTCCCTTCCACACAGTACTAATTCCTGTTGTTCATGCTATATAAACCGTCCCTGACATTTTTACAAAATGAAAAAAATAAAAATCTAATTTTGTTCAAAACATGAATTTAAACACGAAAAAGGAGATCAAAACAAGGACGAATCCAAAGCGGACCCCGGAGGAAAGTCTTCCATCCATCATAAATCCGCCGAGTAATCCACCACCAATACTTTGTACCATTACAAATGAAAAAAAGGTATATTTCAATAGATCTTTATCGATATGAGCGATTTGCATATTTCCAATTGATTGTCCCGCCATTTGATCCTGTAAATCAAAAATTGCAGAAAAAATCGTTTTGTTAATAACTAAGATAACAGCAAGAAAAACAAAGAAACTAATGAAAATCACAATACTATACATCGACATTTCCGCTTTCCGTTGCATTTCAACTCGTTTCGTTTGATCAATTTCTTTTGCTGCAGCTTCAAAAACAGATGCTGTGTTTCCACCTATCTCAAGAGCTTTGTTAATAGTGATAGTCATTCTTTTTACTGCATCTGTATTAATTCGCTCTGCAAAATTGTTCAATGCATCATGAACACTGATCCCCCAAGAAAGTTGAGCAGCCATCCGTTTTATTTCAGGAGTGAGTTTCCCATGATCTGCTGCAGCAGCAGACGTAATCGCATCAAATACTGTCATCCCTGATGCTGTTGAACTACTAATCTCTCGAAGAAAATCTGGGAGTTGATCTTGAATATCCTTTTTCTTTTTCGTTTTTATGTAACTATAAAATCCTACTGGACCAATCGCGGATAATACAGCAAAGACGAGTAAATCAAAACCAGCAAGACCAATAAAGGAAATATCAATTACTCCGATGAATGAAAAAAACCCAAAAATAAATAAGAGCAAGGTAACAACTGAAGAAATTACCAAAATAATCTGCATAGGGAGATCTGACCCATACACTTTCTTCAAATTATATGCTTTGGAATCTAAGAATTGAATCAAATTGATTCCCCCATACCAGACTTCATCATAACATAAAATCCAGCATACGCCATCGGAAGAATTAAAAATGCAAGTATAAACATGAATTCAAATGAAATACCGCCACTCGTCATTCCCATAATAGATAGAATAATTACCAAAAACAAGGGGAATGCAATAACAGTGACCACAAATGCTTCAGCCATTACAGCAAGGGATTCTAAATTCCTTTTTCGTTCTACTAATTCAGCCTCCATATATTTTTCAACACAACGATCAAAATATGGACCAAGTTCACTACCTGATTGAATAACGCCAAGTATGCCTTGTAAGAATTCTTTGAATTTTTCAGAAGGGGAAATATGAATTGCATGTTGCAACGCTGTAATCGTGTCAACACCCATCATGGAAATTTCCATTGTGATTTTTTTTGCTTCTTTTTGGATCTCACCGTATAATTCAACAGTGGAAAGTGTTTCAAAGATTTCTGCTGGTGAAATACCTGCTACTGACATGGTGTTAATGAAATTTGTTGCATAAGGAAGGTACCGATCAATATTTTTACCTCGGGTTTTTGCCTTTGATGTTGGTAAAAACAAATAATACAGTCCTATACCGATAGGTACTAGTGAGGAAATGATAAGTAGTAATAATGCAGTGATAGGATTAGGGAGAATAAGATAAAAGAGTAATGTGGAAATGAAGGATACAATAAAACCAAGGAGCATATTCATGAAAACCATTGAATAATACTCTTTATAAACCATGCTAATGTCTGCTTTTTCCAGTAATCTATTTTTACTAGTTTCACTGAGATTCATACGAGTAAATAAATCAGAGAACAACCGTCTACAAAATCGACTATACGTTGTTGATTTCATTCACTCAATTCCTCTTTAGCTTTATCAATTATCTTTTCAGGATGTCGTTCATATTCAGCAACAATCTTTCCAACATCTCGATAATCTCTAAGGTCCTTTTTAATCATCCACCGGAGCACTGTTTTGCGATTACCTAATTCCTCATCAAGTTCAGTTTCATTCCAATTATTCTGCAGCCGTATGGTATTCATGATTTTACTGCCGCCAGTTCGTTCAAATCGATCATCAGTTTTAGACACCCATGAAAAAGGTTCCATGAAAATAAGTTGATTCGTATCTGGATCAAGTTTAATGACTTCGGTGACACTAGTCATTCGACGTACTGTTTTTTTACCAATGTCAATCGCATTTTGAAACACGATAATATCAAGCGAAGTAAGCAATGCTCTTGGTAAGGAAATTGGAGGATTCTCAAGCCGTTGAATCAACGTATGAATCGTACTGGCATGAACTGTTGAATAAGAAGTGTGCCCTGTTGCCATCGCTTGAAATAAACTATATGCTTCCTTTCCTCGTACCTCTCCAACCATAACGACTTTTGGTCGCTGTCGAAGAGCAGCACGAATCAAATCGAACATGTCGATATCTTTACCTGTTTTCGTATCTTCAGAAGAAGAAAAACCTTGCCGCGTCGTTCCAGCAATCCAGTTTTTATGAGGAAGACTGATCTCACGAGTATCCTCAATTGTAATAATTTTATGAGATGGAGGAATAAATAAAGATAACGCGTTTAATGCCGTTGTTTTTCCAGAAGCTGTTCCACCACAGAATAACACAGATGCACCATTTTCGATAGCCATCCAAAAATACGCTGCCATCTCTAATGATAAAGATTTGAAATTAATCAGATCAACAGGAGTCAAAGGATTTTCCCTAAATCGACGAATAGTAAACGTACTCCCTCTCGTAACCGTTTTAGCTAGTGTTGATTGCAATCGAGAACCATCAGGAAGTTTTCCATCAACGATAGGTGAAAAAATAGAGATTTGCTTCCCGCATATTTGAGCAAGCCGAATCACAAACGAGTCCAGTTCAGCAGGACTATCAAAATAAATGTTAGAGGTTATCTCATCATATTTCTTATGATAAATAAAAATTGGAGTATCTGGTCCGTCACAACTGATATCTTCAATTCCTTCGTCTTTCATCACGATATCAATTTTACCATAACCAAGAAATTCTTTGAATAAATGATAAAAGATTTTATCCTTTGACTCTTTCGCGATTCGTTCTAACCGTTCCCTTTCCTGCTGTTTTAATTCCTTATTAAACGTTTTTTTAATTGAATCCTTAAATGAATTAATGGAATTTGAAAATGATTGAGAAAAAGAGGTATCTTTTGATTTCTCTTTAGATTTTTTAAACTGAAACAATTCTTTAAACGTCTTTGGTTTTTTATCCAATTGTTTCGTTTGTTTCTCTTTATTTTTCTTAGTTGGATAAAATTTAATATCATTATCAACAATGATTTGTTCAAGTGTTTTCTCTAAATATTTTTTCCTTTCCTTTGTTTCAGTACCTGTTACGTCAATGTCGGCTAGCATTTTGAACAAATGTGCTATTTCCTTTTTCAACTCAGTTTCAAACTCGTTCAACTGAGGTTCAATCACTTGATAAAAATATTCTCCTGTTTCATTATGCTGAATGATTCGACGAACGCCAAGACCTTTCCAGCCAAATCCTTTTTGTTCTTCTTTAACTTTTGTATTTTTAGCAAAATCTTTATCTTTAGCTGTTAGCCTTGTTCTCCGCTGTTTCTGTTTTGCTTTCGCAAGAAGTCCAGATCCAACTGGTATATCTTCCATTTCTTGTTTAGAGTCAATGAATGGTTCTTCTTTTAACTCTGAATTAGATAAAGATTGCTGTTTTTTTTGTTGTGCTTGTTCCAGGAGTCCCATTCATTCATCACTCTAAGATATCATATTTCTGCATAACTTTTTCATATAATGTAAAATCTTCCGATTGTGAAAATTCTTCAATAATTTCATCTGGGAGTTTACCTAAGAGATCATCAGTAATTTTCAACAATTGTATTACGTCCTCATCAATACCACCTGAAGACCTATTGTGATCTGCCATCTTTTGAGGTTTTTCTATTAATTCATTTTCGACATTTTCTTTGGTTTGCTGATCTTCAGATTGTCCTTGTTTCTTTTTTGTCTTACTCGATTTGCTTTCTTTTTTCTTGAATAAATTAAAGGAAGATTGTGGTGATTTGAATAATGATTTTTTCTTTTCTTCCGATTTTAGAGAAGGCGTCTTTTCATTTTGTTTGGTTTCTTCTTGCACTTCATTAATTTGATTTAATCCATGTATTCTACCCGATGATGAGTCAGAGGAAGCATCTACAGGATTCTTGGAATTTTTAAGTTCTTCCTTTTTTTTGTTCTGCTCATTTGATTTGGGTTTGAAAAAGTGCGATTCATTTTTTGTTTTATCTTTATTTAAACTAAGATTAAAGTTTAATTTTGGAAGATGAAATGAAAATGCATTCTTTTCCGTTGACTTCTTTTCCTTTTTCTGTTTGTTTTTTGGTGTACTTCCAAATATAGTTTTTGTTTTTTCTTTCTTCTCAAAAAAATGATACTTTTGCACTTTAGTCTTTTGAGGAATTTCAGATCGATGTGGACGGTCGATCTCAAAGATTTCTTCTTTATCCTGTGAAGGCAATATCGGTTCCTTTTGTTGTTGGTCTTCTCCATTATATTCAGAGAATTCTTTAAATTCAGATTTTTCTTCAGAAAATGTTGGATCGTTTTTTTCTGTGAACTTATCATCACATTCTTTTGTATGGACTGGCTGTTCATTCTCTTGGTTATCAAAAGACTCTTTGCCATGATAATTATCTGCTGTGTCACTATCTTCCTTAATTGAGTGCTCCTCTTTGTCGTAAACCTCGACTTTTGGTTTTAATGATCCTGATTGCTTAATTGAGGAAGAATCTTTTTCCAAAAGTTGATCAATCATTTTCTCAGTATGCTCAAAATCCTTATCATTGAATTGATCTGAAGAAGCAGTATCTAAGTTATGTGAATCAAAAAAAGAGTCTATCTTATCTGCGGATGAATCCTTATTTTTCTTCTGTTTTCTTTCTTGTTCAAATTCCTCTACCATCTTTTTTCACCCATCATCAATAGGAACTGTTGAATTGAAAAATAACTTCCTTTTAGGCATCCCATTATCTTCCATCCAAAAAAAGTAAGCACGTTATCTTCTAATAAATATTTCTATACATTTTATATTTAGCTCAATGATTTACCATTAAAAAATTAGTACTTTTTAAGAAAACCATTAGTTTAATAAAACAAAATTAGGTTTCAATTGTTGATTCATGCTTTCAATTGTTACCGTTTTAGACACGATTCGTTTCATCGCAGGAGTAAGTATCCTTGCGTATGCATCGTACACGGATATTAAAACTAGGCGAGCACCAAATATTTTATGGTTAATACTTGGTGGTTTAGGACTTATATTATTATGTATTGAATTCTTTTTAGTTGAAGGATTTATTAATCAATGGATTTATCTTGTTTTCATACCGATTATCATTGGGATTGTGTACGTTTTCTTTCAACTACGACTCATTTTTGGTGGGGCTGATGCAAAAGCAATCATGGCTTTAGCAATATTAGTCCCCTTTGAACCGTTCTTTTATGGGTTCCCATTAAATCATTCGCCGATGCCTTTTTCATGGGTAATCTTTACTAATTCAATTATCATCTTTCTTTTTATTCCTCTTAGCTTATTCGTGTTTAATCTTATCAATAGAGATATTCGTTTCCCACATTGTTTTCTCGGGTATAAAATGTCTTTAAAGAAAGCAAAAGAAAAGTTTGTCTGGCCTCTTGAACATATCGTTGATGGCCATAAACGATTATCATACGTTCCCCATTCTTTTGAATCAGATGATATTTATCAAGAATTCGAAAAATATGGTTTTAAAAAAATTTGGGTAACTCCTAAAGTTCCTTTTATGATCCCATTACTTATTGGATTCATCGTTTCATTTATTCTTGGAGATATCTTATTTACCATTATGCAAGCCATTCTTTAACAAAAAATAAGCATTTTTGAACAACTAGGGGTTGAAAAAACACAAATACTACTTGTTGAATTAGCATCAACTGCAGTATGACAAAGAAAGATTATTACGAAGTTCTCGGTGTTAGCAAAGATGCAGATAAACGCGAGATTAAGAAAGCATACCGTAAACTTGCATTAAAATATCATCCAGATAAAAATCCAAGTAAAGAAGCAGAAGAAAAATTCAAAGAGATTTCTGAAGCATACGCAGTATTATCAGATGAGGAAAAACGGCAAATGTATGATCAATATGGTCATGCAGGCATAGATCAGCAATACAGCTCAGAAGATATCTTTAGAAATGCAGACTTTGGTGATATCTTTCGAGGCATGGGATTTGATTTTCAAGATATTTTTAATCAATTTTTTGGAGGTAGAGGTTTTTCCCGAGGACGTAGACAACGGAGAGGTGCTGATTTACGATATGATACAGAGATTACACTGGAAGAAGCATATAATGGTTTAGATAAAGAAGTCCGTATCCCTCGGACAGAATCTTGTGATGTTTGTGGAGGAAGTGGTGCAAAACCTGGGACAAAACCGGAAACTTGTCCACAATGTGAAGGGCATGGACAAGTAAGGCAGTCTAGACGAACCGCGTTTGGGATATTCACTCAAGTTACACCTTGTCCACGATGTCGCGGTCAAGGCACTATTATCAAAGAAAAATGTAGGAAATGTAATGGAACTGGTCAAATACAAGTGACAAGAGATATAAGTATTCACATCCCCCCGGGTGTTATGGATGGATCTCAGCTTAGGCTTGCTGAAGAGGGTGAATCAGGACCTGGTGGCACAGGGGATTTGTATGTGGTTATTCATGTGAAACCGCATCCTGTCTTTAAACGAAGAGGTGATGATTTATACACAACTCAAACCATTACCTTCTCAGAAGCAGCTCTTGGGACAAAAAAAGATATTGAAACCATTAATGGGGAATCAGTTACATTGAAAATCCCTGATGGAACACAACATGGAACTATCTTAAGATTAAAAAATAAAGGGATGCCACAAATACAAAGTTCTCGTTATGGGGATTTATACGTCGAAATTCATGTGGAAACCCCTACAAAACTGAGTAGAAAAGCAAAGAAATTACTCAAAGAATTAGAGAAAGAAATAGAAGGATAAAGTCTTTAAACACCTCTATACATAGTAACAATAAAAGTGTGAATTATTTGGGGACTAACTATGCATTCTTCAAAAGATAAAAACAAAAAGAATTCAAAAAAATCAGATTCATTTGATTCATTAACTGATGAAGAATTAGATCGACTTTTTGATCGGATGCAACTTTTCTTTGAAAGTGAAGAATTCAAAGAGATAGTTGAAGATATAATGTACGATGTCTTATCTGACGATGAAGATGATGAGGAAGAATCATTTTACAAACCATCCTTTGAAGATAGTAAAGATTTTTTCGAATCGTTTCAAAAACCATCTTTTTTAATTGATGATAAATTCATCGAACATTATGTTGAAGACAACACACCAGAAGTATTAACAAATAAGAATTTAGTGATGGTGACAATTTCAGTTCCTCAAGCTCAAAAAAACGATATCGATTTACATGTAACTAGTGATTATGTTGACATCACAGTGAACACAAAAAATAAACGATTTCATCGGATGGTTGATTTACCAGTTGATGTTGATCCGTGTTCAACAAAAGCAACTTTTACAAATGGAGTTTTAGATATTATAATGAGGAAAACCGGCCCTCATAATCAAGGCTGTAAGATATCTTTATCATAATAAAAATTAAAAATAATTAAGCAGAAAATATTTTTTCCTCATAAAGTATCTTCTTCTTTTCATTCTTTCTCAAACGGTTCATTAAAAAACATGGTAAGAGGGTAAATAGAAAAAAATAAATGATTTGAATGTGTTTATTAACAATCTGAACAATATAAATATAGTAATTAGAATTAAAAGAATAAATCAGTCGATTGCTAATAAAAAGAATTCAGGTGAAACTTAATGACAAAAAAAGGGTTTGTTTTTCAGATAGTAGTTTTTTTACTTTTAGTTGTAAGCTTTTCTGGTTGCATGTTTTTGGATAATGATTCTGGTGATGCTATACCTGATGGATTATATGTGTCTATCAATGGTGATAAACAATTTTCATCTATTCAGACTGCTATCGATGCGGCAGCTGAAAATGAAACAGTTTACGTTTTCCCTGGAGTTTACAATGAAACTATCAAAATAAATAAAACGATTACGTTAATGGGACAGAACGCTGAGACAACAATAATTGATGGAAACAATTCGGGAAACGTGATAATTGTAATTAATACAGAGCGGTGTAATATCAAAGGGTTTACTATACGAAACAGCGGTCCTTCTCATTCAGGAATTGATCTCAAAGCACCATACAATAATATAAGTGACAATATCATAAAGAACAATCATTATGGTATTTATTCAAGGGATTTTGACTCAAATTATGTGTGTAAAAATATTTTTGAATATAATGATGAGTACGGTATTTATCTACAAAGCTCAAATAGTAACTGGATTTTGAAAAATATTTTTAAAAATAATGATTGTGCTATGAGAGTGAAAGCACGTTATAATGTGATTACTGAAAATCTGTTTGAAAATAACTCACAAGGACTTTATTTCTGTTGTTTCGCTGAAAGAAATCAAGTCTATCGAAATAATTTTATAAACAATACGGAAAGTCAAGCGATAGATAATGTTGATGGAGCAACATGGTATAATGTTGAAGAGAAGCAAGGAAATTACTGGGATGATTACACAGGCAAAGATATTGATGGAGACGGCATTGGAGAAACATCATATAATGTAAACTTTCAAGGTACAGAACAAGACAGATATCCGCTTGTTAATCAATGGCCCATCACTTGATAATCAAGAATATGCCTTCCCTCATTCATCTAAATTTATTTATCTATAAGAAAGGATTTGTCTTTCCTGTTTTGTTATAAAAGATCATAATTGATATCGTAAAATTGAAAAAGGTTGGGTACACATTTAAGTATATGAAATTCCATTAGGCCTTCCTGAAACATCAAGACAACAATTCTTGTTTATACATACCATCACATTAGCGGGGTGGGGTAGCCAGGAGATCCCGACGGGCCCATAACCCGTAGATCAGTGGTTCGAATCCACTCCCCGCTACTCTCTTTTTTATGAACAAATAAATAAGATAGTTTGATATGATGAATTGAGTCCATGGATCAAACACAACAGCGATATTGGCAGATTGATACAGCAAGAGGCATCGCTGTCCTATTGATGATAACATATCATACCCTTTTTGATTTGGATTATTTACATATTGTTTCCCTGCCGTTGCGAAGCTTTGGCGTTCGAATCTTATTATATCCCATTGGCTCTCTTTTTTTAGTTTTGGTTGGTTTTTCACTTGTCTTAAGTTATAAAAGATACTTGGAATTCAACAAATCAATTCCACCATTTTCAAAATATGTTAAAAGAGGCCTTTTTTTATTTTTCCTGGCATTAGCGATCACTATAGTAACCTGGATTTATCCACATGAGGGATTTATTGTATTTGGGGTGCTTCATTGTATTAGCCTTTCGATTATTCTTTCATACTGGTTTATTCCAAGACCAACTTTTGCATTAACTACAGGCGGTTTTCTAATCATACTGGGTGTCTTTTTCAATCAGATTACTATTTCGAGCCCATATCTGTTTTGGATAGGATTAAAAACAAAATCATTTTACACATTGGATTACTTTCCATTACTTCCATGGCTTGGAGTTGTTCTAATAGGTGTGTTTATCGGACAAAAAATGTATCCTCACCTTAAAAAAGGACATGGTAATTTGAAAAAAACTTCCAAGATAGTAACTCCATTTGAATTCCTAGGAAGAAACGCATTGATACTTTATTTTGTTCATCAGCCAGTCTTATTTGGAATTCTTTTTCTAATATTTGATGTCTTATGAGAAAATAAGATTTTTAGATGGCAAGCTCACTCCGCTTCCTTTTTTAACTGACCCAACATGTTTTACTTCATATGAAGAATGCTCAGTTAATAATCGCATTGCTTCATCTTTTACTGAAGAAGGAACAATAACAGCAAATCCCATTCCCATATTAAACGTCTGATACATTTCTTTGTCATCAATATTTCCTAACTTTTGAAGAAATGAAAAAATATCTTGAGGAGTGAAAGGATTATTTATATCATATTGTACACTTGCATTTAACCGATTTAAATTTCGAAGCCCTCCACCTGTAATGTGAGCAAGACCATGAACTTCTATATTTTTAAGTAACGAAAGGATTTCCTTAACATAAATCGCAGTAGGATGAAGTAATACCTCACCAATGGTTTGACCAGGATAGATACCTGAAGGAAATGAATCTTCATACTTATATGATGATTCATCAATGATTTTTCTAACAAGAGAATATCCATTTGAGTGAATCCCTGAACTTTTCAATCCAATGATTCCATCACCTGGACTAATATTTTCACCAGTAATAATATTCTTTTTTTCCACATAAGACAAAGCCGTTCCTGCCAAATCAAAACCATTTACAATCTCTGGAAGCGAAGCAGTTTCACCACCAATAATTGAAACATTAGCTTGTTCGGCTGCTCTTTTTAATCCTTTTCCAATCTCTTTAGTAAATCGGGGGTTGGGCTCATCTAACGCTAAATAGTCAACAAAAGCAAGTGGTTCTGCACCAACACATAATGCATCATTCACATTCATTGCCATACAATCAATGCCAACAGTATCCCATTTTTTCATTTTTGAAGCGATTAACACTTTACTACCCACACCATCAGTACAAAGAACCAACGCATATTTCCCAAAAGAAATCATTCCAGCGTAATGGCCACCAAGAGGTTGTCCGATTCCTTCTCTTGAATGTGTTATTTGACCAATGAGCGCTTTTATGGCAACTTCTTCTTTGTCAATGTCCACACCACTTTCAGCATACGTCATCTTTTTCAATGAACTCACCTTAAAATAATCATAGGATACATAGAGTGAGTTATGATAAAGTTTTTGAACTAAAGACCAGTTGAATTAAACGAAAAACAAATAATTACTGTCCATTGCATTACAATAATAATCATTTCAAAGACAAAATATCTGTTATATATGGAGAAAGTATATGGAAAAGCTTTCAGATATTGGAGAAAGAAACCTAATTGTTCTTGCCCGTAGTATTTTGAAAGAACATCATGAATCGATTGATTTAACTGATGATTGTGCTATGTTACCACTCGATTCTGACTATCTTCTCGTAACATCAGATATGATCTCTGAAAAAACACATATTCCCGAGGGTATGAAACCGTGGCAAATTGGATGGTTTGTCACTGCAATTAATTTAAGTGATATCGCAGCAAAAGGTGGGAGTCCTTTAGGTATTTTATTATCATATGGATTACCATCATCTTTTCCGAAATCATCATTTATTGATTTAGTTAAAGGAGCCTCCTCCTGTGCAAACCGGTACAAAACTAAGATAATTGGTGGGGATACAAAAGAAAACGACCATATTGTTATATCTGGAACAGCATTAGGATTAGTTAAAAGAGAACAGGTTATTTCTCGGAAAGGGGCAAAGGAAGCTGATATCGTTGCAGTTACTGGATTACTTGGTAAAGCAGCTGCTGGTTTTTATGAGTTAAAACAAAAAAAGAACATAGGAACAATCAATTCATTGTGCGAACCAGAACCAAGGATTGATGAAGGCATATCATTAGCTAAAACACTAAAAGTTCATTGTTGTATGGATTTATCAGATGGTCTTTCTTCATCTTTATATCAACTCGCTGAACTAAATAACTGTGGATTCCATTTGAAAAGTGAACTATTACCGATTTCATCTCAATTACACAAATATGCAGAATATGATACGAGCATTGATGAAGAACATTTAGCATTACATTTTGGAGGGGATTATGAACTTCTCCTCACTGCAGACAAACAAGATTTTTTTTATTTACAAAACGTTTTAAAAAAACATAATACATCGTTAACTCGAATCGGAACGGTAACAAAAAGCAATCAGATTACTATTGATAAAATAAAGAAAAAAAATTGTGTGTTACCAAATCTTGGATATGAGCATTTTTCAGATAAAACATAATAAACACTTTTTTTACTGAGACATGTTTGGTGTGAGCTGTAAAGGAAGTTATTTAAATAATAACTAATAGAATAATAATCAGACGTCTATGAAACCAACAATCGTTGTTTTTTTCATAACCATTCTCTTGTTCCTTCCTCTATTCACAGGATGTTTAGAAGACACACCTGAGAAAAATCATCCTCCACAAGTCTCTATTTCTTATCCAATAAATAATCAAAGAGTATCTGATATTGAAAAAATCACTGGTTCCGCAAGTGATTCTGATGGAAATGAACAAGTAAAAAAGGTTGAGGTGAGGATTAATGGAAGTGAATGGATGGAGGCTGAAGGGACAACGATGTGGTCTTATGATTGGATCACGTATAAAAGTCAGGAAGGAATCGTACCAATTTATGTTCGGTCATGGGACGGAACCGTTTATTCTGATATTGCTGAAATATCAGTTACAGTAGATAATGCAATCTCAACTGAAAGCGATGAACATAGATGGGCAGTGTTTGTTAATTCAGCAAATTTTCCTGAGAAAAATGAAACCAAACTTGGAAATGGTGGATTACTTCTTGCTGAAGAAATGGCAGAATACTTCATAGAACAACTGAATTATCCCACAGAAAACGTCTATATTTTATTTGATGATGGATGGATTCGAGAAGATAACGGATATGGGAAACGAATTCAAACACTTGAACAACGACCTCATACGTATGATATTAGTTATGGTGGTGCTACTGAAGAAAACGTAAAATCAATTCTGTATCATGTTGTTGAAGAGGCTAATCAATTTAGTGATAGTGAAGTATTTTTATGGTTTGCTGGGCATGGATGGGGTGATGAAACCAATCAATTCACCGGCGGAAAAGTATTAGAAAGAAGTGCAATCTTTCTTTGGGATGATGTTTTTACTGATCGAGAACTTGGTGATATCCTTTATAGTCTCCGATCAGATGAAACATGTATTATTGTTGACGCGTGTTTTAGTGGTGGATTTGCAGATCGAACGATTCTTAATTTTCCAACGTTTTTCCTTCTTAACTCAGGGATACCTGGATCAGGCCGAGTGGTCATGACTGGTGCAAGTAAATTTAGAACAGGTTTTGCAAGTACAACTCAAGGACCCTTATTTTCATTGCTTTGGTTTCAAGGAATTACAACTGGTGATGCTGATGGGTTCAGACAAGGTTTGTTTTCAACTGGAAAACCACCTCGTTTCAGTCTTTCTAAGGATGAAAAAGTCTCTGTGGAAGAAGCATTCTATTATGCCCGATATGTTTTACGAAATGATGTAAATCTTGATGAATATGATAGCATGGAACCACAGATTAATGATCAATATCCGCATCGTGGGAATCTCCGGAGTAAAGGCGAACTTGTTCTTGGTGAATGATAATGAATCTGAAAAATAAGATACTTCCAGGTAATACAAAAATCATTATTTGTTTTTCAAAATAAAATAAAATTCTTCCTTAATGAAAAACTTTAATAAAGGAGGAGACATACTTATAATAATAGAAAAATAAAAATATACAATATTTAGCTGGGTGTCATTATGAATCTTAAACGAAATGACAAAATTATTCTTATTGTAGGAGTTGTAATTCTTATTGTAGCAGGTGCTGGTATTGCTTTATATAATGCGCCTTCTGAAGATCTGGATGTTGACACTAAAGATATGTCTGAAACATATTATGAATATGAGTGGGATGTAAAGAGAGGATCTGAAACGATTGAGTCTCCGACTCTTGAAGAAGGAACACCTTTTGAAAAAGCATACACGATTACATCGCCAGCTGGAACCGTACTCACTCAGGTAAAGTTAAACGTTGTATGGGTAGACGATAATACATATGGAATACTTCGAACTAAAGGTCAAGACACGGTGACGGCAGAAATAAAACTTGATGGTAAAAGTGATGAAGATAGTTCTTCTGAAGTTAATGGAAATCTATCTTTCCAATTCAACGTTAATTCAATGCCCCGATCTGGTGAAATAAATGCATCAACTTCTCGAGATGCATCTTCTCAACTTACAGAAGAATATAGAGGGATGAACTCAGCAGATTTTGATGTACTTCTCAATATTGAAACTGGTGAACCCTGGTGGCGATTCCTGTTCAATAGAGACAAAGGAAACGTGGTTGACATCTCTATTGATTATACGTATTATGAATATGATTTAACCGAAGTTGAAAATCATGATAATTCAATAAAAACATCAGGCGAAGATGATATTACAATAAGCAGCCATGCACTAGGGGAATTCTATGTTAACCTAGGTTATGGTCGATCAATGATTTAATCCGTGAGATCAATAAAAAAACTTACTCTTCTTCTCCTTTTTACATTTTTTAAATCTTAAATCGCAATAAAGCAGCGATTCCCCCTAACCCCTCCAATTTTTTTCCTGCATCATGCATCGTATTAACAATAATAAAATCACTTTGAATTTCATCAGCTTGTTGAAGAAGTTCATCACCTTTCTGTGTCCGCACCACACTATCAGTTATAACAAGTAACTCAACAGCACTCGCTCCAATTGCTCGTTGCACATCGTCAAATCCATAAGCCACTAATCCACTCTTCTTAATTTCAGCAAATACTTGATCAACGATTTTAGTTTCCATTACAACACGGTTTTCTTTTGCAACATGTTCCACCACACCAGATTTCACGGCTTCATGGACTCCATTCATTCCAGCATTACCCGTAGGAAAAACCAATGATTTTTCAAATAATGATGGATATTCCTGCTTCCCATATTTTAAAAAATGATCTCTTGTAAAACCAGGTCCAACAATGACTAAAGTCGTTTTTTCAGTCATTTTCTCTCTGATAACACGAATGATTTCACCAAAATATTGTTTTTCCTTATTTTCCGATTCATACTGTTTTCCTGATTGATGAGAAGGGATATCAGTAATCCATTGAACACCACTTTGTCTGAGTACTGCAACCGTTGCTTCATCATTATCAAGAGAAACAAACAATACAAACGATTGACTCGTTTGTTTCACTGCTTCATCAATACGTTGTAATTCATGAAGTTTCCATTCCTCTTTAATAATTGTCAGTCTATCATTATTTTCTGCTGTTACGTTGAATGTGTGATATGATCCTAAATCCTGAGGGCCTTCTTCAATAACTCCATGGATACGAAGTCTATCTGAAAACTCATGGAATTTCACTTGTTCCACACGAATACCAAGCTTCATTTTTTTCTTTGATGCTTTCTTTGTTCTTACCTTATCTGTTGCTTGATCATCCGTTCGAAACGTAACTGCTCGTATCAAATCGTTTGGTTGAATAATGTTAGATAAATGCCAAATGTCATCTAACGTTTCAGGAAGAAGTTTAATTGAATTATGATCTAAATCCTTATGAATAACTTTCATTGAAACCACGTAACATCTATTTTTTAGGGGATACGGAAATGATTTTTGATTCACCTGGAGGTAAAACCTGTTGAATGACTGTAGGAGAAACATTTAATTTTTCAGCGATTTCCTTTGCTATTGCTGATGATTTTTTTTCCCCAGGTTCGATAAGTACAAATGTATCACAGTGTTTTTTAATTGCTGAAACCGGACCACCCATTACTTTGCTGGTATCATGAATTTTTATGATTCCGATACCTAACCGCATGACACAAGTACAAAACTTTCGTTTACCTCGAATAATAAATGCTCCTTTTGGAACAAATTCTCCACTCTGCGGTGTTTTACTAACTTGCTCTGGTAAAACCCAATATGCTTGGGCTTCAGCAAATTGTTTCCATGCTCGAGAATAACAAGCCGAAAACGAACAAGCTTCTTCTAATGCATCAGCTGGAATAGATATAATATTATTATCTACATCTTTGTTTTTAATGATGCAACTAGGTGCTCCATGAACATCTGCATGAGCATATCGATCACCGTTTTCTAAATGCTTTTTTATCAGTTGATCATTTGATTTCGCGTCTTTTCCTCCAAGGATAAGGTTACCATTACTTGAGATGCACCATCGATATTGGTCAAACCAGAACTGTTTTTGGGATTCTCTTTTTGAATTTCCCTCTTTTTCTTTATGTAAAATTTCTTTTTCAGTTTGCTTATCGATTTTCTTGATTTGATCTTTGGTTTTATCCAATGCTTTGATAGCTCCTTCTTTTTTTCGAGCAATTTTTTTGCTTTTATCGTATAAACGTTCAGCATTTTCAGCGACACTTTTTCGATAATCAACTTGAATATCTGTTAATTCGTTTTTCTCATCTGGAAGATGCAAAGTTAAAAGTGGCGAGTCAGCAGAAAAATGTTTAATGATATGTTTCTTATTCAATACATTGTTCAATTCTTTTTTTGTAAAAAGTTTTCTGTTTTGATGAATATCATGTAGTAATTGTTCAATTGTGGTGTAGTGTAAATAAATGATATCTCCGTGATGTTTCATTTGTTGAACTTTTTTCTCAAATTCTTTTATTGCCTTTTCTTGCTGATTTTTTTGACGAAGTAACTTTTCCTTTTTTGTTTCCAAAGGAGACTTTTTTGTTTCTTTAATTGGAAATGTACTTATTTTTTGAATGCCTTCTGAAAATGAAGAAACAGATTCAGATTTTTCATTTTCATATATTTTAAAAGGAAATGGAATTACATCTTTCTTATTGTCAAATAACACAATTTTTGGAGAAAATTGATGTTGTTCAAATTTATGAAGAAAGCGTTGTAATTGTGAATATATGTCGTCACATTGTTGGTTTGACAGCTGGGTGGTCATGGTATTTTTTGGAATTGATAAATGAGCGCAGAGTTCTTCAGCATATTTGCCTCCCAAACTTAATTTGACCGCAAGAGTTCTTATTAAATCAGCATCACTTTCCCTAATCAATTCTGTGAATTCATCAAAACTTACTGAGAATGGATTTACTTGACTAGGGGGTGGCTGATACAATGAGTGTATACGAATACTTCGTTGGGACCATTGTTGATGTTTTAACGGCATAATAATATGTTGATTGGAATCTAGTAACATAATGTTACCATTTGGAATAAGTTCAAAAAGAAGGGTAAACGTCTCTTTTTTCTGAATAGAAATTTTAATAATACGATCAAATTCATGTTGTTTTATCTCAGTGATCCTTCCATTTGTGATATATTTTCGTAGAGTCATTGCAAAAGTCGTTGGTTTCATAGGTGTTTCAAAAGAGTGGTGCGTCCGAAAAAAAAGACCATTACTATGAGTATAAATGATTTCTTTTCGTTTTGCCGTCCTATTATTGATTCTTATAAGTAGCTCATCAGGAGATAATTGATAAATTTTATCAATAAAACTACCGATTAGATCCTGAAATTCGTAAACAATCGTGTAAATGTCAAGTGCTGCAAGTTGTTGATTCATTGTGTCACCTGCTCTAAACTATACCTGCTTTAAAAGTCCTTTCTTTTCATTTATCAAAATTTTTCTCATGAAAGAGTTTTTTGGAGAAAATCATATTAAGCGGTCATTCTATTACATTACTTAAAACTACAATAAAGCGTTTCCTTTGTGAGGTGGAATGATGGTTAAAAAAATTATGGTCGTTGACGATAACCCAGATGTCATCTTTTCTGTAAAAAATGGTTTGGAAAGTGTAACAGATGACTTCCGTATCATTGGAGTTGAAAGTGGAGAGAAATGTTTAGAGTTTCTCCAAACAGAACATCCAGATTTAATCCTTTTAGATATCATGATGCCCGGCATGAGTGGATGGAAAACGTTTGATAAAATTAAAGAAAATGAGGAATGGAAAAAAATCCCTGTCGTTTTTCTCACTGCTAGAACTGATAGAGTGGCTAAAAACGCTGGCGGATTCCTTGGCGAAGATTATGTTGAAAAACCATTTGATATTAAAGACTTAAAAGGACGTATTGATCAAGTTTTTGATACAAAAGATAACGAAGAATAACCCCTTCTTTTTTTATTTAATTTTTTGGTCAGGAAAACCTTATCATACCTAGTTTATTACCCCTTCCTAGTGTTATACTGATGTTATACATAGTTATGACAACACCAGAGTGTAATCTTCATTGTTCTTATTGTGGTGGAAGCCTTCATGGTATGCCCAATGATATCACATATAAAGATGAACTACTTGTTCA
Organism: uncultured Thermoplasmatales archaeon; assembly: GCA_964581795.1. Lineage (GTDB taxonomy): Archaea > Thermoplasmatota > E2 > DHVEG-1 > DHVEG-1 > EX4572-165. The sequence continues at coordinate 25,470 of CAZOPW010000027.1, forward strand.
ATTGATCTCAGAAGATAAAGATGCTGTGGTTGCTTTTTATGGTGGAGAACCATTGCTTCGTCCAAAAGTAATACAACATTATCTTGATATTTTACCAGCAAAACACTTTGTGATTAACACGAATGGATATTTTATCAATAAAATTGAAGATGAACTCGCTTGTTTTGATAGTATTCTTTTATCTATTGATGGTCGAAAAGAAGTGACAGATTCATATAGAGAAAAAGGCTGTTATGATCAAGTAATGAAAGCTCGGGATCTTATTTATGATTCCTCTTTTTCAGGAGAATTGATTGCTCGTATGGCTGTGTCAAAAAATACTGACATTTACAAAGATGTGACACATTTGTTGGACTATTTTCCGTTCGTGCATTGGCAACTTGATGTTGTCTGGAGTGTATTATGGGAATTATCTGATTTTCAACAATGGGTAGAAACAAGTTATAAACTTGGGTTAAAACGGTTAATTAACGAGTGGATAGCGGACATAAAAAATGGGTATATACGTGGCATCATCCCTTTTAGAGGTATAGCGACTCGTTTGTTATTTAATGAGATATCAGGATTACCATGTCAATCTGGAGAAAGAGCATTTGCCATAACAACTGATGGAACAATACTTGCTTGCCCGATCGCCCCGGATTACAAATGGAACAGCCTTGGATCGCTATCCGAAGGGTATAAACGAATTTCTGTTGATGACCCTTGTCTAACTTGTGATGTTTACAGGATCTGTGGTGGTAGATGTCTTTTTGCAAATAAAGAACGTTTATGGGGAAAGAACGGGTTTGATTCAATCTGTGAAGTCACGAAGTTTTTAATTCAAGAGATCATACATCATATTCATGTTTGTGAATCAGTGAAGAATCAAATTAAATATCCGCCTTATAACAATACCACTGAAATTATCCCTTGATAACCTCATTTTTTTTATTGAATGAATCCCGTACCCATGTGATGCAGTTTATTAGCATTTAAATCAAGAAGGAGTACAGGTTGATTAGGAAGATAACTAACTGGTTTTTCTGTTTGAATAGTTATCACTGAATCATTTATTGTGGAAATCATCATTGGAACTGTTTGTAAACCAATTGTCATATGAAATTTCCCTTTAGATATTTGGGAATAAAAAGGATTCTTCTTAAAAGACAACGAGCATGTTGAAGTTGCCTTTGTGTTTTCAGTGTTACTTAGGATAAATCCACGATTTAAATCACTTGCATTTACTCCTTTTATAGCTAGCCCTACTCGAGAACCTGCTGGGGCACTATCAAGATCTTTATCCTGTATTTGAATTGACCGAATGATTACTTGCTTATCTGACGGAAAAAGAGTTAGTTTATCATGTTTGTTAATTATTCCTTGATTCACAAAACCAAGTACAACTTCTCCGACACCTTTCACATGAAAAGCATGATCAATCGTTACAGCAACAGAACCCTGAATATTTTTTTGAATCGTTTGATTTTGAAGATAATCCATAATCTGATGAACATTTCGTTCCATTCTATGAAAGGATTCAATAGTTGTATTCTCAATCATTTTTTCTAATTGCGAGAGGTTTGAATAAGAAGGAATAATAATTCCTTTTTCCAGCCCTAATGAATCTAGCATGAGTATTGTTTCACCAAGACTAGGAGTTATTTCTTTAGCTGAAATGATTGCGATATCAATCATATTCATGATTTGGCTTTTTGGGATGATTTTACCATCGACTGGATAAACGAACGTGAAAAGATGATCATCTGTTTTTCGGTGAAATAAAACTATATCGCTCTCAGTTGCTTTTTTACCAAGATCACTTGCTAAGTTATCATCATGAAATATTCCGACAGTTACTTGTTGCATACCACTTGCATCTAAAGGAGTTACATAAACGTATGCTAACAAGAAAAAGTAGATGGGCCCGGCCGGATTTGAACCGACGACCATCTGGTTATGAGCCAGACGCTCC
>CAZOPW010000028.1:0-27416 GCA_964581795.1 uncultured Thermoplasmatales archaeon
AATTGCACTTGGGTTGTACCTCCCCAAGTAGAATAATATCTGTTCTATTTATTAAAAATATTGGTAAATGCGGAATTTCTAAGCTAAAATATTCAAAAAAGAATAAAAATTTAAAAAACGTAGTATAAGAGAAAAAAATCTATTCAGACTGCTAAACACTAAGCGTTGATGTTTCTTTTATTACTGCTTGACCACCAATCCAGACCTCATCATCATTTAATGTTACACGCACTCTTCCTTTTCTACCTATGATGTCCCCTTGTTCACAAATCAATTCTGATTCACTAATAAGATGATGATAGCGAAGATAACTACACACTGCACCATTAGCTGTTCCTGTAACTGGATCTTCATTAATATCATAAACTGGAGCGAAATTACGAGCATGATATACCGATTCTTGTTCAAGTGTATCAAAAGTAAACACATGTAAACTTCCCACACCAATTGTTTGACAAAACCGTTTAACAAGATGAAAATCTGGTTTCATTTCTTGTAAAATTTGATAAGAAGAAACACAAACCGGTAAGGTAAATAAACCTGTTGAAACTCGTTCTTGTGGAAAATCATTACAAAGAGATTCACTTGAAATATTAAGCGCCTTAACTAGGGCCTCTATATTATATGTTACTGACTCAATCTGAGCTTTTCGTTGCCTCATAAGAACAAAATCTAAAGAATTTTCTTTTTTGTAATATAATCGAACGGGAAGGATTCCAGCTTTTGTCTGCTGAGTTAATTCAATAACATCTTTGTTTTCTGATTGTAATTGCTGACCAATAACAGTAAATGTTGCAATTGTTGCATGACCACAAAGATCAACTTCTGTTGCAGGACTAAAAAAACGAATGTGATAATCAGCACTCTTACTAGGAAACACATACGCTGTTTCAGACACGTTTAGTTTTTGAGAAATCTTTTTCATTTGTTCATCAGTTAATTGATCTGGTTGTAACACGACTCCAGCAGGATTTCCACCGTTTGGATCAGTTGCAAACGACATTACTTTAATTGTTTCTACTTTCACACATATCACGTTTCCGAAGGAAGAACTGGTTTTATCGTTGATGATTCCATTCTTTTGCACCAAAACAATTCGATTCAAAAGACTGTGCTAAATCAAGTTCCTCTTCTGTAAGTGAACCTTTAACTAACGATATATCAAATACGTCTTCAAAACCAGATTTAAGAGCATTACTTACTTGATCAAACGTGAAAGCTTCATTCATTTCATGGGTTAAAGACGTCACGCGTTCCTTAACATTTTTAATAAGCCTACCCTTAATTTTTTCATTAGGAACTTTCAATAACTGAAACATTTTTTCCACGTTAACATCCGTAAGAACCGTTCCATGTTGAAGCACGGTTTGATGCTTACGGGTTTGAGCATTCCCTGAAATTTTCTTTTCATTAACCACTATATCATTAATTGGGGCGTAAGAACTTTGCACATTAAGATGAGAAAGACCTTCAATAATCGCCTGACAGATACTTCCATAACTTTCCAAAATATTTTTTGAAATCTGCGGATGATCCTCCCGGATAACAAAACTATAGGTTACTTCATCTTCATGAAACACCGCTCCCCCTCCTGTGATTCGACGGACGTAATCAATGTTATATGATTGACATGCTTGTAAATCAACTTCATCAGTGAGTTGTTGAAAATAACCAATAGAGATCGCTGCTGGATTCCATCCATAAAAACGAACTGTTGGTGGAACTTTTTGTTGACTATGAGCAACAAGAATTGCTCGATCAATCGCCATGTTTTCAGCTGCAGTATGAAAACCAGTTTCAAGAAGCCTCCATTCCTCAGTCATATTGGACACCTCAATACTGCTTCAGTAATTGATTCAGGACTGATCCCAATGAATTCCACCTGATTTTTCTGAACAAAATCACTGATTAAATCATGTAATTGCTGTTTTTCAAGTGGTTTACCTTGTAATGATTTTTCAAGTTGACAAATGCTTTCTTCAGGATAGGCAAAGAAATCACCAAATATTTGAATTGAATCAATCACCTGATTCTCTGAGTTATATTCTAAAAAAATTTTGATTAATTTTCCATTTGGCACTTTATAAACGGATTTAGTTTGCATACATCAATCGAGAAACAAGTACTGATTTATAAAAACAATGATACATGTTCAAAGAAAACTTTCAGCTCGATACGAGCTTCGTACAAGCGGACCAGATTCAACATGCTTGAATCCTTTTTTTAACGCTATCTGTTTTAACGAGTTGAATTCCTCTGGTGTATAATATTTTTGTACAGGTGCATGATCTTTTGATGGTTGTAAATATTGCCCAATCGTTAAAAATTCAACGTGAACACCACGGAGATCATCTAATAACTCAATGATTTCACTTTTTGTTTCTCCTAATCCAATCATAAAACCCGATTTCGTTGGAATTCCAGGAGCTATTTGTTTACTTTTTTTTAAAACTTCTAAACTCTGTTTATAATCTCCTTGTGGTCTCATCGAATCAAATAAAGAAGAAACCACTTCAATATTATGATTTAACACCGTTGGTTTAGCAGATAACACTGTTTCAAGCGATGCTCTATTTCCTTTAAAATCAGGGATTAACACTTCAACCTGACAATCTGGAATTAGATTTTTAATCTGCGTAATAGTCTCATAAAAATGCTGTGCACCACCATCAGCTAAATCATCCCTAGTAACTGATGTTACTACTGCATACTGTAACCCAAGTTTTTTCACACTTTCTGCAACATGCAAGGGTTCATCAGCATCAACTGAATCTGGAGTACCATGATGCACATGACAATAGTGACAATTCCTTGTGCATGTATCTCCTAAAATGAGAAACGTTGCGGTGCCTCTGCTGAAACATTCTCCAATGTTTGGACATTTTGCTTCTTCACAAATCGTATTCACGCATGCTTTTCGTAATTGTTTTCGAACCGTTGCATATGTTTGACCTCCACCTAAAGGAGTTTTTAACCAATCAGGATGCCGTCTACCCTTCACTTTTTTCACACTCCCATCATCACTCTTAGAAGATCACGTAAACCTGGTGCAAAACCAAGGATGAAAATCCCAATTTTTAAGAGATTCACAAAGATTTTTTGAGACTCTAATTCTTCTTTATACCAAACATCAAGAACATAAATAATTCCAATAATCAACAAAAATTTCACAATAGGAAACAATGGCGGCCATAATTGCATTAGTAAATCTGATGCAGGATGCTTCTCGACATAAACCGGTAAACCCATGTTCAATGGATCATAAATACTAATATAACTAGCAATGCCATCGAGTTGATGACCAAAAATCATGAATAAATTTATTGGTTCGGAAAAAGCAGAAGCCTTATCCCAAAAAGATTCAACATACTTTGATACCGCATAAAAAGCAAGAGTGATACCAACACAAAGAACAGAAACTAAGAAGAAAACATTTGGAAATAAACCACTGGAAGAACTCCAGGTTTCACCAGTCATCCACAACACAACATAATACAAAAATGGAAGTAAGAGTACAAACCCAATACTTCCCATGATCTGTGGAATTGACCATTTTGTTACTTTTCTTATTTTAACAAGATAAACTGCAATAAATAAAACAAACAACGTCAAAAACAACGTTTGAATGTAAATTAAAGGAGTAACGAACCAAAAAACAAATGGTTCAGTAAACAAATGAGCATCTTCTAACACTCGAATAACAGATCCATACACAATGAATGGGAGTAAACCAAGTAAAAAAGAAAAATCAAGTTTAATCTCCCATTTTTGAAGTAACTTATATAATCCAAATAAAGCACTAGCAACAACAATACCATACACGATTTCTGAAACAAGTGTGAATTTCGGTGCTGCATTCACTCCGTTATACGTCACTGGTTTATCAAGTCCATCAGAAAGAATTGGACCCCAGAAATACTTCCAAATAAACTGATCATATACAAGGTCAGGAAATAGATACCAAAGCAATAAAAAACAGAAAATACCGACAATGCCCAATAATACACTAGTGAGCATCAGATTTTGTTTTACTATGGATTGTAGTCGCATGATGTCACAAGGGAAGGAAAGTATAATATATTAATTGCATGGTTTACTCATTCTTAATGCGACGTTTTACCAAATCTAAAATGATGGTATTCCCCCGTGAAATCATAGTTGGACACAAAACAATTTCTCAAGTTGCAGACCTCTGTAACAGAATCAGCAGAGGAAATAACGCACTCGTAGTCTACGATAAAAAAACAAAACGAATCGCAGGTAATAAAATCGTAAAAATTTTGAAAAAAAATAATTACACTGTGAATGAAAAACAGATCAGTTCACCATCAATAAACCAAGTAAACTCAGTGATCAACTACACAGATGAAAAAGATATTGAAATCATTCTAGGCGTTGGAGGTGGAAGTGTAATTGATATCGGAAAATTTGCTGCTCACGAAACCTCACGATCATTTGTAAGCATACCCACATGTGCATCACATGACGGCATCGCTTCACCACGTGCATCATTAAAACACCGAAGAGGAAACGTATCAAAAAATGCAACAAGTCCATTAGCAGTTCTAGCAGACACTGAAATTATTAACAAGGCACCCTATCGAATGCTCGCAGCTGGCTGTGCAGACGTGGTTTCTAATATTTCTGCAGTTCTGGATTGGAAACTAGCTCATCGATTAAAACATGAAGAATATAGCAGTCACGCAGCAGTCCTTGCAGAAACTGCTGCTCAACTTATCATTGAACATGCAGATGACATTAAACCAGATGTGGAAAAAAGTGTGTGGTTTGCCGTGAAAGCTATGATTGTTTCAGGAGTTGCAATGAGCGTTGCCGGTTCAACACGTCCAGCATCAGGTGCAGAACACATGTTTTCGCATATGCTCGATCATCTCGGACCAGGAATCATGTTGAAAGGCAGACGGAAACAATTACCACTTCATGGGGAACAATGTGGGATAGGTGCAATCATGACGATGTATCTTCATGGTGGAGATTGGCAAATGATACGAACTACTTTACAGAAAATTGGAGCGCCAACAACCTCAGAAGAGCTTGGGATTTCAAAGAAAAAAATCGTTGAAGCACTTGAAAGAGCAACTGAAATAAGACCCGAACGCTATACCATCCTTGGAGAAAATGGGTTAACCAAGGAAGCAGCCCGAACACTTGCAAAAAAAACGGGAGTGATTTAATACAAATATGACATCAATCACCATTGTAGGAGAACGACTTGCAATCAAAGATGAAGAATTCATATTTATCGGTCCACAAAATGATTGTAAAAACTGCAAACTCAAAAATATTTGTTTCAATCTCAAGCAATATCATCCTTACAAAATCATAAACATCCGAGATAAAAGACACAGCTGTAGTGTCCATGATGGTGATGCCATCGTTGTAGAAGTAGAGGAACAACCAATTGAAACCGCGATTGATAAAAAATATACGAAAGGAAGCGCGATCACGCTTGATGAAAACGAATGTGAAAACCAGTTATGCCCTTATTTTGACCTCTGTACAAATAAAGCATTAGAATCAGGAAAAAAATATACAATCGCAGATATCTTAGAAACAATTCCCTGTCCAAAAGGATACTCAATACAACGAGTAACCCTCACAGAAAAAGAATAAAAAAAATTAATGAAATATTTTCTTTAGATGGTCTTAATTAAATCAGCTATTTTATCCCGTTTGTCTTCTTCAGATGGAAGAGTAATTGAGGATTTCCATCCTTTTTCACCATCAGCTAAATAAAAACCACGAGCAATTGAAATAAACTCAGTTTCATTATTATCAGTAATTGCTTTTTTTCGTGAAATCTCAATGAAATTATTCCGTCCGAATTTTACTTCTTCTGCTTTTATCGTTTCAAATTCAACCATACTGTTATTCTCCTTAAATTTCATGGATGCAAAGACGCATCATTTATCGTATCAAGTTCAGGTTTTGTTTGTTCCTTGTTTCAATGGTGAATAATTCTTCTTCTTTAAATATATAATGTTTTTTAATCGAATCTTATAAATTAATATATTTATAATGAATTTTTATTTATTAAATCCTAGTAAGTTAATCAAAAAATGAGATGTGAGTATTACAAAAAAGAAAAAAGGAATACTTGATTATTTCAATCCAGCTTCCTTTCGAAGTAACGTTACTTTATCAGTTTTCTCCCATGCAAAATCAGGATCATTCCGACCAAAATGTCCATATGAAGCAGTTTTAGTAAATATTGGTCGGAGTAAATCAAAATGTTCAATGATCTTTCCGGGAGTCAATGGGAAAAAATCCTCTACTAAACTATGAATCTTATCCAATGAAATTTTATGAGTTCCAAAACAGTCAATATTTATCGAAACAGGCCTAGAAACACCAATAGCATATGCAAGTTGTACTTCGCATTTATCCGCTAATTTTGCTGCAACGATATTTTTTGCAATATATCGAGCAGCATACGCTGCACTTCGATCAACTTTAGTTGGATCCTTCCCGGAAAAAGCTCCACCTCCATGTCGACCGACACCACCATATGTATCAACAATAATCTTTCTCCCTGTAAGCCCTGCATCAGCATATGGTCCTCCTCGAACAAATTCACCTGTTGGATTCACATGAAATTTCGTGTCTTTATCGATCCATTTCTTACAAACAGGTTTGATCACATGCTCAATGATATCTTTTTCAATCCTTTTATGAGAGGTGCCGCTATCATGTTGGGTTGATACAAGAATAGTATCTGCTCGAAGTGGTTTTCCTTTTTCATCATATTCAATACTCACTTGTGATTTTCCATCTGGACGCAGATACACAATTTCCCCTTCTTTTCGAACTTCGGATAATTTTTTTGAAAGTTTATGTGCTAGAGAAATCGGTAACGGCATCATTTCTTTGGTCTCATTTGAGGCGTATCCATACATCATTCCTTGATCGCCGGCGCCTTGTTCCTTATGTAATCCATGTCCTTCAGAAACCCCCTGGGATATATCTGGGCTTTGTTCAGTGATCTGCACCCAAACACTACAAGTTTCCGATTCAATACCATATTGAGAATTTGTATATCCAATGTCTTTAATCGCGGCACGGACCACACGAGGGATATCAATATATGCTTTCGTTGTCATCTCACCAAACACCATAACCCCTCCATTTTTCGTTGCTGATTCCACTGCAACCCGAGAATATTTATCCTGTCGTAATGCTTCATCAAGAATTGAATCAGAGATGATATCACACATTTTATCAGGATGGCCTTCTGTAACCGATTCAGAACTTATGATAATCTTTCTTTTCGTCATGGTAAACTCCCCATTTTTTAAATCGCGCTTATTTTTTTATAAACTCTAATATCATATCTGTAGATCAGGTATGTTTTTTGATATGAAACAAAAAGAGTATTATTAATGTTTGTAATCAAGAAAAAAAGTGTGTTATCCCGAAATTACTTTCTCCTGAAAAATAAAGAAAGTAATTTAGAATACATGAGGAAGCTGAATCAAAAGAAGGTGAAATGGATTATCAGAGAGATTGATAAAGGAGAAAGATCAGTATATAGGATAGCTAAACATATGGATATCACGCCTCAATGGGCTCGTGAGATCCATAGGTTCTATCATGAAACTGGTAAATACCCGTTTCCAAATAAACCTGGTAGAAGGAAGAAAGTTATCACGGATGAAGAAAAAGAACTTATCCTTCAAACCCGGGAGGAACATCCACTTGCTGGTGCTTGTGCCATCGAGAAATTAGTAGATGAAAAAGGGATTCACATTCCTCATAATCGAATTCATCGATTCCTCAAAGACCAAGGTCTTTCTCAAGATGAACCTCATAAACAGAAAAGGAGAAAATGGGTTCGGTATGAACGACGATTTAGCAATAGTCTTTGGCATGCAGATTGGTTCGAAAAACAACTGGATCGTATCATCCTTTTTCAGGATGATGCATCTCGATTCATCACTGGATATGGTGTGTTTGAACATGCAACCTCAAAAAACACCATACAAGTACTGGGTACTGCGATTAGAATCTATGGTATTCCCAAGCAGATTATGACTGATCATGGAACACAGTTTACCAGTCTTGCAAGGGAGTCTTGCCCAGAGCCAAAACTCAATGATTTTCAACAATTTCTCAAAGATACTAATATTCATCATATTAAAAGCCGGGTTAAACACCCGCAAAGCAATGGTAAAGTGGAACGGGTGATTCTAACATTAAAACAGTTGTGGAAGCATTTTAACTGTTGGCATGCAACCGTTCATTATTATAATTACGAACGGCCGCATAGCAGCCTTGAAAATGGCTCTTTACGTACGCCATATCAAGCATTTTTAGATAAAACACGAAAGGTAAACGGTAATAAAGCGAAGTGAAATTATGAAAGTAAAATCCCAGGAGAAACTTAATTCAGGATATCACAAATCAAGAAAAAAAGAAAAAGAAAAAAGAAGATCGAAGATTTATTCTGGCATTTGTCTTGTCCATAATTCTTCATCGAGCTGTTGATATACATGCTCATCGGAATTATCACTAATTGGATCTATTGGCCGTTTATCTCCAAACATTACAGATCGGTGAGATGGAGTTGCATGTTCTGCATACCGGAGAATGGTTTCTTTTTTAATTTGCCAATAATGGGTTCTCCATTCTCTACCATCATACAACGTGGTTTCTTCACGTTCTGTAGTAAGCATACCCTCCTCCTCCAAAATGTAAAATAATTGGCGATCTTCAGGATCTAATACATTATCGATGACGCGGTCGTCAAATCCAAAGATATCAAGGACAAACCCAGCATCTCTTCGGGCTTCTTCAATATCTATACCAATACGATTGGCGATTGCTGTTGATAGATTCTCAAGCGTTATAATTGTCATAGCATAGCCTCTTCCTGCATATTTTCGTTTAGTCGAACTACTCAACGTTAATGTCGAGCGATTAAAACCACATAATACTTGCAAGTTATAGTTTATATAATTTTCTATCGTTTAGAATGGATTTGGCAAATTTTAAAAGAGAAAACAATGAATTTACCAATCTAAAAAAGTACAATAACCCACCTTACATGCATCACATAATGTTTATTAACAGATAAACCTATGACACCACATATGAAAATAGTCGAAAACAAACAAGAGTTATCTGAAGGTGAATGGGTACTTCTTTTCAACGATAAAATAATTGATCACAGTGCAAACGTTGAAGACATGCTTCTTTTAGCTCAAGAGAAATTTCCAAATGAAAAATTTCCGCCTGACTCAGTTAAAATATCAAAAGTATTTTCCAAAACTACACCTCGAGATGTGCTATTCGAAAAATAAAATAGCTCAAAATTTTACATAATGTAAAACGATTATGGTGATAAAAACGTATAATCAAAATCAACTCCTTTTAGAACTATCTACAATTCTAAAAGACATCCAACAAGGAATTAATGATCTCAATAGAATCACAGATTTAGTAAGTAATGAAAAACAAATCAGTTCATATGAACAAACATATTGTAAACAATGCAAAGAACCCTGTGGTAGATCAAACGCAGAGATTTATAAGTGTATGATGGCAAGAAAACAATTAAACAATGAAAGTAGACCCGAAGAAATTCAACAATATACAAAAGAATATTTAGAGAAAGATTTAAAAGAAATCGTCATGGATTTAGAAAAAAAAGAAAAACATTTAAAACAAATCATGGAAAAAATTGAAAAAGGAAACTCGCATTCATAACTTAAAAATAAAATACTTTAATACAATAAAAAAAACAAATTACGACAATAATAAATCCTCATGGGAATGGAATAACAAAATATGAACACGATACCACAACTTGTTTTTGATTATAGAGATTACCCAATCATACCAGTACGGTTCAGGAACAAAGAAAGAAAAACACCACTTATAGAAGCATTACTTGATTCAGGAGGAGATTTTATCGTAATTCCATTACCAATAGCAAAATTTCTAGATCTCTCATTGGAACAAGCATGTGATGTTGACACTGCAGGAGGGACCGCTTCTTTATACAAAGCAAAAGTTGATATGGCAATTGGTCGGGAAAAAAATCATACAATTTACTCTCAAAAGGAAATACACGTATCAACCCGAGAAGACATCCCTGTTCTCTTAGGTAGAAATCCGTTATTTGAGGATTATGAAATTACATTTAAAAAGCATAAGAATCAACTCATTCTTCAACCATTATCACTTGAAATTCGATCTGTGTACCCACCAGGATTCTAATAGGACAAGTTATCCTTTTGAATCGTAGTGAGAAAAAAGCGATTTATATCTGGAATCCCACAACGTATAAATACGGGAACCAGTATACCGGGTAGGCTATTCACTGATAATGAGGAAGAGCGTGAAATATATCAAAAACCAAAGATGATTAGTTCATAAATTCTCCAAAAAATGATTATAGTCAAAGTATAAACTAGGGCCTGTAGCTCAGCTAGGTAGAGCATCTGGCTTTTAACCAGGTGGCCAAGGGTTCGAATCCCTTCAGGCCCGTTCAATCCCTAAAAGTCCCATCAAATACCATCAGGAGGATTCCCTACCATATGGCAAAGAAGAAAAAAATTGAGCCTCTTAAAAATATTACTAGACATGAACTCGTCCCAGACCATGTTATTTTAAGCGAGAAGGAAAAACAGCAGATTTTATCTGATTACGATATCATCCCCAGTCAATTACCAAAAATGTTGACAAATGATCCAGTTTCACTTTCAATCGGAGCGAAAGCCGGCGATATCGTAAAAATAATTCGAGAGAGCCATACCGCAAAGAAATCAACCGCTTACCGTTTAGTAGTTGAGGATAATAAATAATCGGGTGTAATAAAATATGAGAGAACTCGTTGATGCTTTTTATAAAGATAGAAGTATTGTGAATCACCAAATAGCTTCATACAATGATTTCCTAAACAGGAGATTACAAAATATTGTGGATAGCACTGTTATCGGTCAACAAGAAGAAATGGAACGTGGATATATTTATCCTGAAATTGAAGGATATAAAATCAAATTTGGCCGAATTCGCGTTGGAAGACCAGTTGTAAAGGAGGCCGATGGAACTGAAAGACCGTTAACTCCCATGGAAGCAAGACTTAGAGATTTAACTTATGAAGCACCGATTCACCTTGAATTCATTCCTATAAAGGATGAAGTTGAATATGAACCAGAAGAAGTGAAGGTCGGTGAACTTCCGATCATGACCAAATCAAAAGCTTGTAATCTTCAAAAACAAGCATTGGAAGAAGAAAAAGACCGACCTCTTTCCAATGAAGATTATTATAAAGAATTACAAAACCTCCAAGAAGACCCATTAGATCCTGGAGGATATTTTATTAGCAATGGGACAGAACGAGTTTTGATTACGGTTGAAGATTTAGCACCAAACCGAGTTTTAGTTGAGAAAAGCAGACGATATGGTCGTGAAATCGAAGTGGCAAAAGTATTCTCACAACGAGAAGGATATCGAGCGTTAACAGTTGTGGAAAAGAAAGCAGATGGAATGTTGATGGTTTCACTTCCTACAACATATGGTCAAATCCCATTAATGATCCTCCTTCGTGCTCTTGGTATGGAAAGTGATGAGGAAATCGTAGATGTCATTAGTGTAGATCCAAAAATGGATACGTATGTTCTTGCTAATATCGAGGAATGTGCGAATGAATATGGCATCACCACGCAAGAAGAAGCGATTGCATATCTTGGAAAAAAATTCGCTGGTGGTCAAGCCAAAGAATACCGTATTAAACGTGTTGAAACATTAATGGACCGCAACCTCCTTCCTCACCTAGGTAATGATCCCGATGATAGGATTACAAAAGCTATTTTTATGGCGCGTATGGGTATGGCCGTATTAGAACTTGCTCTCAGTAAAAGAGAAGAAGATGATAAGGATCATTACGCCAATAAACGATTGAAACTTGCTGGAGATCTTATGGAGGATTTATTCCGAGTTTCATTTACTGCTCTTTGTAAAGATTTAAAATATCAAATCGAGCGAATCCATGCAAAAGGAAAAGAAATCAAGATTAGTTCCTGTCTTCGATCTGATGTACTCAGTCAACGTATTCATCATGCCCTTGCAACAGGTAATTGGGTTGGAGGACGGGCAGGTGTGTCACAATTACTTGACCGGACAAGTAACCTAGCTGTACTTAGTCACCTTCGCCGAGTTACTTCACCATTAACCCGGTCACAGCCTCATTTTGAAGCACGAGATTTGCATTCTACCCAGTGGGGTCGACTTTGCCCCAATGAAACTCCAGAAGGTCCAAATTGTGGTCTTGTGAAAAATTTAGCGTTAACTGTTGAAATTAGTGAAGGATTTCCAGAAAATGAAGTGGAAAGTGTCCTCAAAGACATGGGAATTCATGAAGTCTCAAAAAAAGCAAAAGGATCTCGAGTTTTCCTTAACGGTGATTTAATCGGCATGCATCCAAATGGAAAAGAACTCGTTGATAAAATGCGAGATCGACGGCGGAAAGGACTTTTGCATAATGAAGTAAATGTAGCATATTACGAAGATGAAAACGATGTCATCGTGAATTGTGATTCTGGGCGACTACGTCGACCATTAGCCGTAGTTGAAAAAGGAAAATTATTGATTTCTGAATCATATTTGAAACGCATTCATGAAGGAAGCAAAAAATGGATGGATCTCATCAATGAAGGATCAGTTGAATACATTGATGCAGAAGAAGAGGAAAATACGTTAATTGCATTGGATGAAGATCATATCACAAAAGATCACACTCATATGGAACTTGATCCAATGGTCATCCTTGGCATTGGTTCATCATTAGTTCCGTATCCTGAACATAATTCCTCCCCAAGGATTACAATGGGAGCGGGTATGGGAAAACAATCCCTTGGTTTTGGATCATCTAATTATCGAATCCGACCTGATACTCGAGAACATTTAATGCATTATCCACAAGCACCTATGGTTAAAACACATGCGACAAAATACATCAGGTTTCAAGAACGACCTGCTGGCCAAAACTTTGTGGTTGCCGTTGCATCTTATAGAGGCTATAACATGGAAGATGCACTGATCATGAGTAAAGCAAGTATTGAACGTGGTCTTGCTCGAAGTACCTTTTTTAGAACATATAGTAGTGAAGAGAAACGGTATCCAGGTGGACAAGAGGATCATTTTGAAATTCCTGATCCAGAATGCCGCGGTGTCCGAAGTGAAGATGCATATGTGAATTTAAGTGAAGATGGCCTCATTTCTCCTGAATGTAATGTTCGTGGAGGAGATGTTCTTGTTGGAAAAACGTCTCCACCTCGGTTTTTAGAAGAACCAACTGATTTTCTTACACCTCAAAAACGACGGGAAACCTCAGTAACAGTACAGCATGGTGAAGGAGGAACCGTTGATAAAGTCATGTTATCTGAATCAGTGAATGGATCACGGATGGTGAAAATCAAGGTTCGTGAACAACGAATTCCAGAATTAGGAGATAAATTTGCTTCGAAACATGGTCAAAAAGGAGTAATCGGCCACATCGTTCCGCAAGAAGATATGCCATTTAATGAAAACGGGATGAGCCCTGATTTAATCGCAAATCCTCATGGTATCCCAAGTCGTATGACGGTTGGTCATGTATTAGAAATGATTGGTGGAAAAGTTGGAGCGTTAGAAGGAAGATTTGTTGATGGTACTGCATTTAGTGGTGAACCTGAAAAAGCATTGCGTGAAGCATTGGAAAAAAATGGGTTTAAACATCACGGTAAAGAATTATTATATGATGGTGCCACAGGTAAACCACTTGAAGCCGATATTTTTGTTGGTTGTATTTATTATCAAAAATTACATCACATGGTTGCAGGAAAGATTCATGCACGAAGTCGCGGACCAGTTCAAATTCTTACTCGTCAGCCGACAGAAGGAAGAGCTCGTGAAGGTGGATTACGATTTGGTGAAATGGAACGTGATTGTCTCATTGGTCATGGAGCTTCCATGGTGATAAAAGACCGGTTACTTGATGAATCTGATTTAACGATAAAATATGTGTGTAACACCTGTGGACATATCGCAATTAAAGATCGTCATGGACGCCTGCGTTGTCCAGTATGTGGTGATAAAGCAAATGTGTATCCATTAGAAATGAGTTATGCGTTCAAATTACTTCTTGATGAATTGAAATCACTTGGTATTGCACCACGAATGAAACTTGAATCATTAGTTTAAAATTGGTAGGGTTAAGAATGGAACGAGTTAATAGTATTACAAAAAAAATCGGGGAAATTTATTTTTCAATACTTTCGCCAAATGAAGTTAGAAAAATGAGTGCGACAAAAGTGATTACTGCTGACACATATGATGAAGATGGATTTCCTATTGCGATGGGATTGATGGATCCTCGTATGGGTGTGATTGAACCTGGACTTCGTTGTAAAACATGTGGTCAACGAGTTGGAAAAGATAAATGTCCAGGGCATTTTGGTCACATAGATTTAGCGATGCCTGTTATTCATGTTGGTCATGTAAAAATTATTCGTGATTGTTTACGATCAACATGTCGAGATTGTGGCCATTTACTTCTTACAAAAAAAGAACAAGATGATTTCATTGATGAAATCAAAAAATATGACCGTGAAGGAAGACAAAAAACATACTTATACAAACAAATCGTGAAAGATGCGCGGAAATCATCGAAATGTCCTCATTGTGGTCGTGAAGTTGGAAAAATCGAATTGGACAAACCAACCACATTACGTGAAAATGGGAAGAAACTTACTCCTTCTGAAGTTCGTGAATGGTTAGAAAAAATCAGAGATGAAGACCTTCCTTTACTTGATATTAATGTGGAAGCAACACGCCCTGAATGGACTGTGCTTACAGTGCTTCCAGTTCCACCAGTAACGGTTCGTCCTTCGGTCACATTACAATCTGGTGAACGTAGTGAAGATGATTTAACTCATAAACTTGTGGATGTCATTCGAATTAATCAACGATTACAGGAAAACCGGGATGCTGGTGCTCCGCAATTAATCGTTGAGGATTTATGGGAATTACTCCAATATCATGTAACTACGTATTTAGATAATCAAACGAGTGGTATTCCACCTGCTCGACATCGATCAGGTAGACCATTGAAAACTCTTGCACAACGGTTAAAAGGAAAAGAAGGTCGGTTCAGAAGTAATCTTTCTGGTAAACGAGTGAATTTCTCCGCTCGAACGGTGATTTCTCCTGATCCAAACTTGAGTATTAATGAAATCGGTGTACCGATTAAAATCGCTGAGGAATTAACCATTCCGGTGAGAGTGACTGTGCATAATATTGACTGGTGTAAAGAAATAATCACCCAGAAATATATGGATTCTGAATCTTCTGAGTATATTGCTGGTGTTAATTATGTGATCAAAAACATTGGTGGTATTAAACGCCGAATTAAAGTTTCAGAACGTAATGCTGAAACCGTTGCTGAGAAACTTGAAGTTGGTTCAGTTATTGAACGTCAACTCATGGATGGGGATTTAGCTTTGTTCAATCGGCAACCTTCGTTACATCGGATGAGTATGATGGCTCATCGTGTTCGTGTTGTTCCCGGGAAGACATTTCGGTTTAACCTTTGTGTGTGTCCACCGTATAACGCTGATTTTGATGGCGATGAAATGAATTTGCATGTGATTCAAGGTGAAGAAGCAAAAGCTGAAGCTGAAATCTTGATGAAAGTGCAAGAAAATATTTTATCCCCACGGTTCGGTGGCGCTATCATTGGCGGTATTCATGATATTATTTCTGGTGCGTTTTTATTAACGAATAAGGAACGAAAAGTTCCTCTTGATGTCGCCTCGTATTTACTTGGAGCAGTACAATACAAAGGAGATATTGATATTCACACGGAAAATGGTGAACGTTACGTACTTGGCCGTGATATTTTCAGTACTATTCTTCCTGATGATTTAAATATTCGTTTTAAATCAAAAACGTATGAAAGTGTGGATAGTGATGAAGCTTTTGTAGTCATTAAAAATGGAAGATTATTGCAGGGAACTGTTGATGAAAATAGTATTGGTGCATTTAAAGGTCGTATTCTTGACCGGGTAATGCGAGATCATGGTATGGATGCTGGACGGGCTTTTATTGATAATGCCACTCGGCTTGGTATTTCTGCAGCGACCATGTTTGGATTTACAACAAGTATTAATGATGAGGATATTCCTGATGAAGCTCAACATAAGATCGCTGAAGGCCTTGATAATGCAATGAAACAGATTCATAAACTTGTGAAAGCTTTTGAAGAAGGTGAACTTGAATCATTACCAGGTCGAAGTATTGAGGAAACACTTGAAATGGAGATTATGCGAGTTACTGGGAAAGCTCGTGATATGGCTGGTGAAATCGCTGGTGAGCATCTTGGATTGGAGAATAGTGCTGTGATTATGGCAAAATCTGGTGCTCGTGGCAGTATGCTTAATTTATCTCAAATGTCTGGAGTTGTTGGTCAACAAGCTGTTCGAGGTGAACGAATCCATCGAGGCTACCAATATCGGACGCTTCCTCATTTCAAAAAAGGTGATCTTGGTGCTTCTGCAAAAGGATTTGTTGCCAGCAGTTATAAAAAAGGATTAACTCCAACTGAATATTTTTTCCATTCGATGGGTGGAAGAGAAGGGTTAGTAGATACAGCCGTTCGTACTTCCCGGTCTGGATACATGCAGCGACGGTTGATTAATGCACTTGAAGATGTGAAAGTGGAAAAAGATGGAACCGTGCGACAAGCTGGTGGTCAGATTATTCAATTTATTTACGGTGAGGATGGCGTTGATCCCACTCGAAGTTTAAATGGAAAATCTGTTGATGTCGATCGAATCATCGAAGAAATTTTGGAGGAGGCATAAGCAAATGGCGGAGAAAAAGGCAAAGAAAACAGCGAAGAAAAAACCAAAGACTGAAAAACAAGCCGAAGAGAAAAAAGCAAAGAAAACAACGAAGAAAACTAAGAAAAAAACTGCTTCCGCTTCAAAAACAACGAAATCAAGTACAGCAAAGAAATCTTCAAAGAAGAAATCAAAATCAACTGCAAAAAAGAAAAAATCAACGGTTAAAAAGCCAAAAGCAAAGAAATCATCAACGAAAAAAACAAAGAAAACATCAGATTCATCCAAGAAACCAGAGAAACAAGAGAAAAAAACTCCAACATATTCTCCAGCGGAACAAAAAGTGTTTGATGAAATTAATAAAAGTTTAGGCGATTTTTTTCTTCCAAAAAAAATCATTGATGAATTAATCAGTGAAATTATTAACAAAAAGATTCCAACGAAAAAAATTGATTCTATTGTTCAACGTGTCATTCAAGATTATAAAGCAAATATGATTGATCCTTCTGAAGCCTGTGGTATCGTTGGCGCGCAAAGCATTGGTGAACCGGGTACACAGATGACGATGCGGACGTTTCACTATGCTGGTGTTGCTGAAATAAATGTGACTTTAGGATTACCACGGTTAATTGAAATCGTTGATGCTCGATCAACACCATCAACGCCAATGATGAATATTTATTTACAGCAAGAATACCGGGAAGATTCAAAAAAAGCAAAAACCGTTGCAAATCAAATTGAGATTACGCAACTTCATGATATCGCTGAGATTGAAACTGATTTAACAAATTTAGTCATCACTGTGAAACCAGATCTAGAAAGTTTAGAAAATAAAGGGTTAACTTTGAAACAAGTCGTTGATGTCATGAAAAAAATCAGGAAAATTGATGTGAGTGAAAAAAAGAACAAAACCATTACGGTAACGTTGGATTCACCAAGTTTCAAAAGCTTACTTGACATTACAGAGAAATTAAAATCATTAAAAGTAAAAGGTGTAGATGGAATCAAACGTATAATCATACGAAAGGAACCGGATGAAGGATACGTTATTTATAGTGAAGGTAGTAACCTTGAACAAGTATTGGATATTACTGGTGTTGACCCTTATCGAACAACGACAAATGATATTCAAGCAGTAGGAAGAGTGTTAGGTGTTGAAGCAGCACGAAATATGATCATTCAAGAAGCACACAATACCCTTTCTGAACAAGGATTGAATGTAGATAAACGACATATTATGCTTGTTGCTGATGTGATGACTTCTGATGGAAAGATCAAAGCGATCGGCCGTCATGGTGTAAGTGGAGAGAAAACAAGTGTGCTTTCCAGAGCAGCATTTGAAATCACGGTGAATCATTTACTCCAAGCAAGCCGCCGGGGTGAATCTGATCTTCTTGAAGGAGTTGCGGAAAATATTATTGTTGGTCAACCAGTGAATCTTGGAACTGGTGCTGTAGAACTTGTGATGAAACGAACAAAACCTAAGGAAAATAAGGAGTGAACAAAATGGTTGATGTGGAAAAAGCATTTAAAAACATGGTAAAAAAAGGATCAGTGATCTTTGGTAATCGTCAAACACGGTTAACAGTTGAAGATGGAAAAGCAAAACTGGTTGTGTTTTCTAAAAACTGTCCTTTTGTCGATGAATTAACCCCGTTAACAGAGAAACATGACGTTCCCGTCTATCATGCAAATGTAGACAGTGTTGAGCTTGGATCGATTTGTGGGAAAATGTATGCAGTGTCAACATTTGCAGTTGTTGATGATGGTGGCGTAAATATTAATCAATTGTTAAAACAAAGGTAATTTTTTTTATGACAGATATTCAACTTTCAACGGAGACGATGAAGTACATTCGTATGGCAACGCAAATGATTCATGTTGATATCCTTGATTGTGTGCAAGAAGATGAGTTACTTGTGTTTGTCGTGCGAAAAGGGCAGCTTGGTGCAGCAATTGGAAAAAAAGCCAAGAATTTAGAACGATTACGAAAAGTGTTTAAAAAAACGATTAAATTCGTTGAAAAAGATAAAGACCGTAGTAGATTCATCCAGAACTTGTGTAAACCATACAATGTTGAATCAATAACCTTATCCGGTGATGATAATGCGCCTGTAGCCCAAGTATCGGTGAATGCAAGTGAAAAATCTCGATTAATCGGAAAAGGCGGTCGGAATATTGAACTTATTCGAAAACTGGCGAGGCGTCATCATAACATAAAAGATGTCCAAGTCAAATAAAACAACTTCATTCATCTTTTTTTTATTCAAATATTCATTATAACTACTTTCCTTAGAGACATGTAGATAATATAGGTTTAAATACCATCATTTTATATCTGTTGAATGGGGGTAGCTCTGCGAATAAAAAAACATCCTATACTCACCTTCCATCATGACCACCCAATCACCTTTTCGTTTAATGGTAAAACCATGCATGGGTATAGTAACGACACGATTGCAGCTGCATTACATGCTAATGGGATCACAAAATTTAGTGAAAGCCTTCGATTCCATCATGCACGAGGATTTTTTTGTGGTATAGGAAAATGTTCTTCATGTTTAATGAATGTAAACACTGTTCCTAATGTTCGAACATGTATCGTTCCATTAACAGAAAACGCGGTCGTTGAAACACAAGATAGTCTTGCTTCCTGGCCAAAAGAAACAAAGCAGACTACATTTACATCAGAAGACACACAACATGTTGACGTGTTAGTCGTTGGTGGTGGACCTGCAGGTCTTGAAGCATCAATTCAAGCTGCAAATCAAGGTGCCTCTGTGTTACTAGTTGATGAAAATCAACGACTTGGCGGGCAACTAATCAAGCAAACACATAAGTTTTTTGGATCAAAACAAGAAAACGCTGGAACAAGAGGAGTAACGATTGCTGAATTACTTGAAAAAAAGGTGAATGAACATGAAAAAATAACTGTTTTTCTTGAATCCACAGTATTTGGTTTTTATGAAGATGAACCTGAAGAGGTATTCACTTTTTCAGTATCAAAACGAAATGGATATAAAAGTTCAATGGTCAAAGTACAAGCAAAAACTGTTATTTTTGCTGTTGGCGCCATGGAAAACATGTTACTTTTCCCTGGAAACGATTTACCTGGAGTATATGGAGCTGGAGCAGTTCAAACGTTAATGAATGTGTATGGTGTAAAACCTGGTGAAAATGTGATCATGGTTGGTGCAGGAAACGTTGGTCTTATAGTTAGCTATCAATTATTACAAGCAGGAATCAATGTTGATCGAGTTGTTGAAGCAGCACCACTTATTGGTGGATACCATGTACATGCTGCCAAACTTCGTCGTTGCGGAGTTCCAATTTACACTAGGCATTCTATAAAAGAGGTTCATGGATCAGAATGTGTTGAGGGGGCAGTCATTGTTAGTTTAGATAATAACTGGGAAATGATTCCAGGTTCAGAAGAAACCGTACCATGCGATACGGTGTGTTTAGCAGTTGGATTAACACCTTCAACTCGTTTACTCAGCCAAATAGGTGTAAATATGAGTACGGTTCCTGAAGCTGGTGGACATATCGCATTACATGATAACCATATGCAAACTAGCGTACCAGGGGTTTTTGTTGCAGGGGATAATTCAGGAATTGAAGAAGCAAGTACTGCAATGATTGAAGGAAAAATCGCGGGTGTCGCTGCAGCTCAAAAAGCAGGGAAAGGACATAAAAAAGAACTACAAAAATTATTAACTCGATTTACTGAAGAATTAATTCAATTACGAGCAGGACCATTTGGTGAGAAACCTCGGATCGCAAAACAAAAAATTCAATCGTTATGGGGAAAGATTCAATGAATGATTATGAAAGTACAGGTGTACTATCACTAGATGATTTAAAGCTTCCTTCAAGAGAGCAATTAAAGAAAGGAGTGGCAATCACAGAATGTATTCAGGAAATCCCTTGTAATCCCTGTGTAGATTCCTGCCCGGTTCAAGCGATTAGTATGAAGGATATTAATGCTCCTCCAGTTGTTGATTATGATGCATGTATCGCTTGCGGGCAGTGTGTTGGCATCTGTCCGGGGCTTGCGATTTTTGTGGTAAAAGAACAGAATGGAAAAGGAGTATTGACTCTTCCACATGAGTTTTTACCAGAACCTAAGAAAGATGACGTGGTTGATACTATTGACCGTGAGGGAAATATCGTAGGGACCGGAACGGTAACACAAGTGAAAAAGAAAGGAAAAACAATAGTTGTTACCATTCAATTAGATCAAAAAGATTTGATGAACGTGAGACATATCAGGGTGAAAGAAACAGATGACTAAAAGGAAAACGATAGTCTGTCGGTGTGAAGATTTAACTGAGGAAGAAATCCTTGATGCCATTCATCAAGGATATACTGATCTAGAAGAATTACGAAGAAAACTTCGCATTGGAATGGGGCCGTGTCAGGGTAGGGTATGTCTTCCACTTGTAAAAAAAATATTGGAAAATGAAACTGGAAAGAAAGTGAAACAAGAATCATATCCAACATATCGACCTCCTTTAGTCCCCGTTTCATTAGGTGCACTTGCGAAATTAAAAAAACAGAATAAACAACATAAAAAGAAGGAATGATTTCTCTATGGATTCAAGTACTGATGTTGTCATTGTTGGCGGTGGTGTAAACGGATGTGCGATTGCATATTATCTAGCAAAGATGGGAGTTGATGTCACTGTTTTTGAACGTGATTATTTAAGTAGTGGTGCGACTGGAAGTTGTGGAGCAGGTATTCGGCAGCAATGGTCGACTAGAGAGAACACTGAACTTGCAATTCAGAGTGTTCATATGTTTGAAGAATTATCTGATGAGCTTGGGCAGGACATTGAATTCAATCAAGGTGGATACTTGATTATTAATCATTCTGATAAAGAATTGGCTCAATCGAAAAAAAATGTAGCTATGCAAAAATCACTTGGTCTTGATGTTTCACTTATTTCTAAGGGAAAAATCACAGATATCGTCCCTATTCTTGATGTAGAAGGTATGCAAGCTGTTGGTGCCACGTTTTGTCCAACTGATGGACATGCTAATCCATTCAAAACAACATTTGCATATGCACATGCAGCTGAACAATTGGGTGCAACGATACATACACATACATCGGTTCATGCAATTAAAAAGAAAAACAAAAAAATTACTGAAGTTATTACAGATAAAGGATCAATAAAAACATCTTGGGTTGTTGATGCTGCAGGAGCGTGGTCTTCTGAGATTGCAGCAATGGTTGATATTATTATTCCAAATGAACCATATCGAAAAGAAGTGTTAGCAACAGAACGACTTCAACCATTGTTTGAAGCAATGGTGATTTCTTTTAAAGATGGCATCTATTTCAGCCAACAACCGGAAGGAAACATTGTTGGTGGTATTCCAATACCTGAACAACGATCTGGTTTTCATAAACGACCAACGTTTTCATTTATTCAACATATGTCAGAAACATTAACACGATATGCACCAGCACTACGTCAAATTAATATGCTTCGACATTGGACCGGTTATTATGATGTTACACCTGATGCCCGACCAATCATTGGAGAAGATAGCAGGGTTTCAGGGTTTGTTCATTGTCATGGTTTTAGTGGTCATGGTTTCATGCTCTCTCCAATGGTTTCAACAATGATCGCTGATTATATCGCAAATGGAAAAGAATCTTCCGTGTTGCAACGATTACGACTTGATCGATTTGAAGAAGAAGACATCGATATGGAACAAAATGTAGTTGGATAAAAAATAATAAAGAGTAATTTGAGAAAAATTATTACATTCTCACTCGTTTTACAAATAAAAATTTAAAGTTTTTAATACCGTCACTAAAACTTTCTATTTTCACTTGTCCAGCACGAGCTCGTAATAAAGAATCGATTTCTTTTGTTCGAACATTTTTATTAGTAAACATTTCAATCTTTATTTCTTCACTAAATGGCATTCCATTGTTAAACTGGTCAATTGGTTGAACCTCATCTAATGCTTTTTTTCTAAAAATCCACATTCCACTTTGACTGTCATGCACATTAATGAGAAATAAGATGCGCATTGTCCAATTCAACACGGTGTTTCCAAAATAATGTTTCACACTCATTGATCCATGATGAAGTTTTGCAAACCGATCTGTCGTGATAAAATCAAGATTTTCATCAAGAAGCTGTTGTATGTACATGTGAATGTGATCAAATGGATAAGTTGCATCTGCATCGCCTGTAACAATGATATCGCCTGAGGCTTGAGGCATACCTGTTTTATACGCTCGCCCATATCCCTTCCTGGGTTCAACGATGACTTTTGCTCCTTTTCGCTTTGCAATCTCCTGTGTTTTATCAGTACTGTTCCCATCAATAATAAGAATCTCTAATTCCCATTTATTTTTTTTAAAAGCTTCTGTGTTTATTGCATCAATTGTTGGTCCGATACCCTCTTCTTCATTTATTGTTGGAAGGATTACGCTTACTTTTACCATACATCACACTCAAGGCACAAATTGTTAAATCCAGTATCATCGTTCTTTTGAATTAATACATTTTAATTTTTCTTCTCCACTATTGATCTAATGAAGACAAATATTGTTTTCTAAGTATAATCAGCTGTATCAAAACGATTCATATAAAGCTTTATCAAAAAATTATTCTAAAGTAAAAAAATGATTAAAAAAAAATAAAAAAAAGAGATTATTGAGAGAATCAAATTTGTTCTCTCAAAGATGTTTTTCTGTTTTATTGTCGTCTTCGTCGTAGTAAGATGAATGCAACACCAAGAGCTGCAACCAAGGTAAGCAGTTCAAATCCTGGTATTCCTCCACCAGCATCATCAGTTACCGTGATTGTTGTGGTTGCATCTTCAAACGTACCAAATGATGCTGTTATGGTATAATCACCTTTTTCATTTGGTGCAGTTAAAGAAACAACTCCACCAGCTTTTGTCTTGAATGTCTTTCCGTTGAATTCAACTGTTGCTCCAATGACTGGATCGCCCGTATCTTTTGCAACAACAACATCAAAGCTTGCACCAGGCGCAACTTCATCATTTGTTGAAATTACTAATGAAGGCACATTAATGACTCTGATTGTAATTTGATCAGGTTCAGGTGCATATCCTGCTTTAGATGTTGAAATGGTATAGGTTCTATCACTTGAAACGTCAGGAGCTGTAAATGTTGCTTCACCACTTGCATCAGTCGTCATTGTACTTACGCCTTGGATTTTAACAGTTGCTCCTTCGACTGGATCCCCAGATCGCTCTTCGATGACCGTCACTGTGAAATCATCTCCTTCGTCTACATCGACCGGTGAAACACTTACATCAAGTCTCCAATTTGTAGCAATAAGAACGGTTTCAACAGTTCGTCCTTCTTCACCAACATCAATACTAATGTTTCCGCTAGATGTTGGAAGTACTGAGAAGGTTACAATTCCATCAGCTCCAGAGGTACCATTTTGCTCAATACCTCGTCCACTTAATCCAACATAGATATCATCTAATGGATTACCTCTACCGGTTACGGTTATATCAATGGATGTAGTTTGACCCACTGCAACATATTGTTGTTCAGGAGTAACTGTTGGCACAGACACTGGAAGCATTCCAGATGTTTGAGCGTATGCTCCTGTTCCATCATCTGAATCAGGTCTGAACCAGAATGTAATGTTTTGTTGGGCTAAATCCTCATCAAGATAGTTTGCAGTGATATCATGAATGGTTATTACTCCATTCACAAGTTCATCGGAATCAATTTTAATTGATGTGTTTCCACCTTGGTCAGTTGATCCATCGTAGGAGGTGTTCATCCATGTTTTGTTATAATCTCCATCTTCATGAGATACTTTACTGATATTATCTAAGACAAGGCTTCCATTAATTGGATTACCATTATATGTCACCGTAAAGGTGGCACTGATATTTTCATCATAATTCCAAATCAATGGTGTCTTATCACAAGTAACAGTTACTTGTTCTACCACTAGCGTAGCATTGTATCCTGAACTATCATGAGTATTATTGGATGCATAGATAGTGTACGTTCCTGGTTCTGTTGCATAAACATTGTCAAATTTGAACACATAATCTTCATCATTGGTTAAATCACTTGAATCCACTCCGTTTAACAACGTGTCTGTAACATCATCACCGTCTTCATCCAATATTTTGATGTTGAATTTATCTTTATCGTCCTCATTTGGTGTTTCTGAAGTGTTTCCAACTAAGGTACAATTCATGTAGAAATCATCGTATTGTTTACCAGCTAGAATTGTATTATGAGATAATTCCATTTCTAAATCATTTACTGGAATCATTTCAATTAACGCAAATCCATCTCGATCACCAGGACCATCAACATAAATTGTCAGGTTTCTTGGAGCCATTACTTCAGAATCACTTATACTTCCATCACCATCAAAGTCAACATACGTTTGATTCTCTGTTTGTTGTGTGATATTAAATACCATCGTATATTCTCCACCAGAAGCAGTCGTATAATCAACATATCTAGTGTTTACACTAGAACTTGTTGTTTGATTTATTGGAACTCCATCATCATCTAAGTAATACAAGTAAGCAGTACAATACGGATTTGAAGATCCAGTTTCAGCATTTTTAATGGTTATCGATAATGTTTGATCTTCCTGATCTATCTGGAAGCGATTTGGCGTGACTTCTACAACACTTCCGTGTTCCTCATAGTCTGTACCACCAATAGAAAGTGTTTTTGTAATTGTAGTGTTAAACGCTTCTATAGTAATAGTAATTTCTCCACCACCAGTAGACATTGTTGGAATAAGTGGGATCTCCCATTGTGGATCATCAAACCAATTGCTGCTGTAACCTGGAAGTTCATCAACGGTTCCAGTAAATAATGCATCACCAGATATGGTAATATTCTCAGCGCATTCTAAGATTGAATCACATTCACCACTAGCTAAATCTCCAAACGCATTGCTATCTTCATCATAAACATTGAATTTGATGATGTTATTATTACTATTTGCTTGAAGTTCATCTAGTGTGATTATTCTTGGAATTACACCGTCATTATTATCATCAGTAAACAATGGACCATCATCATCTACCCATTTAAATTGTCCTTTTGGTGCTTTTGCAACGTCCCATTCAACAGTAACATTCCATTCTTCTGTGTACTCAGCAGCACCTGTATCACCATTGATGTTCTTGTAAATATATGCATACCAAGTTCCATTATCACTGTTTAATCCAGCAGTTTTACTATCAATACCCCAATCGTCATCAGAAATTGTAATGTATCCACTGCTAATAGTCGTATTATCAACCGTACCTATATATGTTGGAGTACCTGCTGAACTACCTACGAGTTGATCATCATCATTGTAGACATCAACAGTGAGCCATGAATTGGACCCTGACAAGTTTTCTCCGTCATATCCTTTGATGGTAATATTTACTTCTCCATCAAATCCCCAATACATAGTATCATTTCCACTTTGCACTGTTGCATCCGGTACACCTGTATTAACAAGAATAGTTTCTGATGTTGCATTCTTCTCATATGGATCCCATGGGCCACAGTATGCGCTATAGTTTGTCGTAGTATTTACTAAATCACTTGGTTCTGTGTATCCATAAGCCGCTGAATATCCATCTGATCCATAACCAATTTGAGTTTCGTCAATATCATAATAAGCATCTACAGTATAATTCCCTGCTGCTGAGAAATTAGTCCAATCACCTACAAGACTAAGTGTTCCATCTGGCTCCCAACTATGAATTATCAATGTATCTTCATCATCTCTTATATCAATCCATGTTGGAACAGTGGATCCACCTTCTGTTACAGTAATAGTAATACTTTCATTGTTACCATAAAGAATCTCGCTATTTGAAACATCTATAGAATATGGTGAAGTATTGTTAACCCAGAAGTATGCATAGTCACTATCTGCTCCTGAATTATTTGCATCCGCTGGATCATCATCATCAATAACCCACATTCCAGCTCTATCAAGAGAGATACTACTAAATGTTTTTGTATTGGTTTGATCTGAAGTTATATACACTGCTCCGCCACCTGCATTAGTGACAATTTCCCATTGTAATTCATACGCATATGATGCAGGAACTGAACCCGTCCGCCTGTAAACTGGTTTATAAAGATAATAGTCATTAGTTGATTCAAGCATTGATGTATCTACCTTAATATTCACCGTGTTACCATAATACATTGTATCATGATTGTTTTTAATTATATTGGCAGGAGTTGATTGATTACCTTCATAATAATCTATTCCAAGTTTACCAATAGTTTGAATTGCAGTATTTCCAATTGTAGGAGTATCTGTTGAATTAAGGGTGCCTGCATCTACAGTAATATCCATTTTAATTGATGCTCCAGGGTAAGCTCCTCCTGTAAAGTTTGCTGTAATATAGAATCGTTGACCTGAATCAGTAATTTGATAGTAACCTCCATCTATTAAATCAAGGTCTCCACTATCATTATCTGCAATGCGTATATCCTCATCAGATTGGAATCCTGCAGTTGTTCCATCTTCAGCCCATAATGTAAATAACTCTACATGAGTTGCAATAGCAAGA
>CAZOPW010000029.1:0-15736 GCA_964581795.1 uncultured Thermoplasmatales archaeon
GGACCTTCGTTACACTCAGTCCACGCAGTATTCTCGGCCTAAAAAATAAAAAAAACATTATGGAGAAACAATACCATTTTTTGAATAAAAAAAATGAAAATATACTTTTAGAATATGCCTAATTCTCTGTAACCCTATCAGGAAAATATTAAATATATGTTTAAACATAAACATAATTATGGGATTTAAAACGATAACCATTAAAGAAAGCATTTACAAAAAATTACTCTTACTAAAAAAGAAAGATGAAAGTTTCAGCGATCTTTTTGATCGGCTCAGTTCATCAAATATGAAAGTATTAGAACAATTAAGAGGATCTCAAACGTATACAGACAAACAAGACATGTTA
Source organism: uncultured Thermoplasmatales archaeon (assembly GCA_964581795.1). Lineage (GTDB taxonomy): Archaea > Thermoplasmatota > E2 > DHVEG-1 > DHVEG-1 > EX4572-165. The sequence goes on from CAZOPW010000029.1 coordinate 350, forward strand.
CATGAAATCAAAGAAAAAAGAAAAGAAAAAAGATACGGATAGGGAATAAGAATGATCCTAGTTGATACTGATGTTCTTATTGAAATCCTTGATAAAAAATCAAAAAAAGGAGAACAAGCACTACAAAAACTGAAACAATCAAATGACCACATTGCAATTACTTCATTGAATCTTCATGAAATCCTTTTTGGCCATTACAAAAGAAAGAAAAACATTGAAGAAATCAACACACTAACAACACTAGGTTTCACCAAAGAAGATGTAAAACTATCTGCTAAAATCGAAAACGATCTTGAAAAAAAGGGAAAACCAAACACAAGAATCGATACTATGATCGCTGCTATCGCCATCAACAATCATGCTAAAATCTATACCTTTAATAAAAAACATTTTAGAGAAATAAAAGAAATTACCTTATTTGAATAAAACCGAATGGAAAGCTAATTTATTCTTTCGGAATCAACTTTAACAAATTCTCCCATGCTTTTAATGTTTTATCAAGTGCTTCATCATCATGTTGCATACACGTATACATCCGTGAACCCGCTAATGTCATAATTCCTTGATTTAAGATTGCAAGTTGGTATTCCTTTGATATCTTCATCCGGTCCATGATCTGCATGAACGCATCATCACGCTGAATATCAACACTGAAAAACGCAGTGGTATCATACACGATGATTGATTGTTGATTATACGCAAAGAATGGGAGATCTGATCGGGTTTCAAACAACGAATTAAGTTCTAGTGTTAATTTTGTAGCAAAATCAGCGGCTTTTTCACTCGCCTTGTGTTCCTCAACAAGTTTCAATGCAAAGTAACATGCTTTTACAGATAGGGCATTTGCTGCCATGGTTCCTGCGACAAATGCTTGTCCTCCCATGGCACTTGCTTCACCACCAGCTAATGCATCCATGACCTCTTCTTTTCCACAGACTGCTCCACAAGATGGATATCCATGCATCAAGATCTTACCAAGGATCACCATATCGGGTTTAACATTGTAATATGCTTGTGCGCCACCTGGTCCAAGTCTGAAACCAGTGATGACTTCATCCATGATCATAAGCGCGCCGTATTCATCACAAAGCTCTCGCACATATGTATTCCATTCTGGATGCACTGGATGAGTTCCTGCTTCACCACCATTGGCTTCTACTAAACACGCCGCAACATTTCCTTCTTTTTTTGCTTCTTCAAACGCAGCTCGTAGTCCTTCAAAATCATTTGGCATCACTGTCATCGTATTCGATAAACACTCCGTAGGGATTCCTTCAGCCATCATCATCCCTGTTCCAGGAATGTGAAGTCCCATCACGGTTTGATCACCCCATCCATGATAATTCCCATCTATTTTGATGATTTTTTGATGACCTGTTTTTGCTCGAGCAATGCGTAATGCTGCCATGATCGCTTCAGTTCCAGATTGAACAAATCTGACGCGTTCAATATGAGGCATCATTTTTTTGATTTGTTTTGCAGCTAGGACTTCGTATTCACTTGTGAGACCCGTGGTCGGACCATTTTGTTGAATATGGTCAGCGATTTTATCATCAAGAGGTTTAAAATGATGACCAAGAATGATTGGTGCACCACACATTAAAAAATCAATGTATTCATTTCCATCAATATCATATAATTTGTATCCTTCACCATGATCCATCGTGAGTGGAAACGGGAAATTTGGACTTAAGTTATGTTGTAATCCTTCAGTGAGATGTTGTTTTGCTTCTTCAAAAAGTTGTTTTGATTTCTGATGATTCATCGTAAATTCTTTAACCAGTTTCCCCACGGTTTCCTCTGGTAGTGGATGAGTGGGACTGTTCACAATACGTTTTTTTCGATCCATGATTTCTTCGTATTCCATGATTAAAAACCCCATATATCACAAGATGATTCGACAGGAAAAAGAAGTTTTGCCTTATAATTCCTTTTATCAAGGAATGTTAAAATTATAAATATGTTTGTGATTAGAATGAAGGAGGAATATCATCAGTACTGATCATACTAAATTTGCAATCATCACAGATTCCATCAGGATTATCTGTTTCATTTACTCCACAAATCTTACAAAGCAATGCTACCCCTCATCTACTTTGTTGCCTTTTAAGATAATGTAATAAAAAAAGATGATGACTATTGTGTCCATATTTTTGGATAGCGTTCAGTTAATTGATTATTATCAAGGATTTGAATGTCGTTGAAGAATGTTTGCGCATCATCTTGTGTGTCAAATTCACTAGTATGCATTCCTGCTGCTGCTCCAAATACTGAGAAATCGTTTTCATTGTATTCACCGAGTTGGTCAACCGGTGCCCGTTCAACGATGTATGTCCCACTGTCTTTTATTAAACGTATGGCTATCTCAAATTTTTCAACGATTGCTTCATCCATTATTTCTTTCATATGTCACCCCTATTTTCTACTCTCTTAATATCTTTGGCTTAAGGAAATGATTATATTTTGAATACTTCATCATGTTCTCTTACTCGTTTTTTTACTTTTATCCCAATTTCATCTCCAGGGGTTGCAGTCTCTATTGATTCTCGGTCAATCTCCATGCTATCAACGGGTTGTGTAAAATCAGTATGAGCTCCAAGGATGTGAATAGTGTCTCCGACGTTGAGTTCACCATGTGTTATTTTAATTGCAGCAACATTAATATGATTAAAAAAATGCGTTACAACGCCTATTTTTTCTTTAGCCATGTGTATTCTCACCTCAACAGCAAAATAATATCCTTTTTACTTTATAAGGTTATTGAATACTTATTACTCTAAAATCATTTGTAAACAGTGGTAATCCTTATTTCAAATAAGATAGTATACTAATTTTTTCAAAAAATCATGAAATATAATGATGATTTATCCTAATCTAATTTCATTGGTTTTCAATGGATTTTATTCAAATTATCTCCTGTTTTCTATTTCCGAAGAGAAAATACAATGAGTAACACAAGTGAAATGATTATCAAACCTGCTCCAGCAAGAGTGATTGTAGATCCACTCAATTCACTTCCTAGTAATAGTCCTAATCCAAGTCCACCAATGATGCCAATTCCTAAACCAATCTTGTCCATTCCGTTTTTTTGTTATCCCGTATTAGTTAATAAAAGAATGTTTCATTTTTTTGATTTTTTGCATAAACTATAAATACTATTTTTAACAATTGTTAATGTGGTGTGGTACGAGGTGAATATGAATAAATTATTTTATATGCTTCTTCCTCAACTAAATCATTAAAAAAAAATTCCTCTCACTACACCATCCCATCTCCTCAAAATTTTTTCTTTTATGAATGATTACGATCAATTTGATTACGATCAATTTTTATAAGAAACAATGAAAAAATCACCACTCCATAGATAATAAAAGCAGAAAGAAGAAACGTCTGCTCTGCAAAAGAAGCATACAATAATCCACCAGTAATCAACCCAATAATACTTGCTACACCCCCAAAACTACTTGCAAACCCTTGAACAACACCTTGATATCGAGGTCCAGCAGTTTTTGCAACAAAGGAAAGAAATGATGGCCACATCAACCCATTACCAACGGCAAACAACACCGCTGCTAAATACACAAGAATCGTATTCAATGAAGTAAGCAACAAAAAATTTGTTCCCAACACTATCCCTCCAAAGACGATAAGTGTGCTATCATGGAATTCATCACTGATTTTGCCTAATAAGGGCCCTTGTACAACAGCCATCAATCCACTCAAAACCACAAAAAACAAGCCGAGATCAGGAATCGACCAAGCAAGTGCTTCAGCAGCATGAATAGGGAAAGCAGTATAAAACAAATTGAATCCAAGGAAAATAAAAAACGTAAGAAACAAAAGAAAAGCAATATGAGGAAGGCCAAGAATATCTTTGAACTTGATCTGTTTCTCTTCATCCTCATTGTAACATTCTTTTAATTGAAACCCAAATACTTTCCGTACACTTTTCTGCTCTATGTTCCTTGGTATCTTACATTGTTTGGATTCAGGGAGAAACCAAATAATCAAAAATAAAGCGACGACAGATATACCAAGTGCAACTAAAATTGGAAATAATTCTCTATATTGCGTTGCACCAAGGATACCAGCTAACGCTGGACCAACCACAAAACCTATAGTTGATGATACTGCCATTCGACCAAAGTTTTTCTTCCGGGTTTTCTCTGTGGAAACATCAGCAATATAGGCATTAGCAACTGAAATATTACCACCAGTGATCCCATCAAGTGCCCGTGCACTAATCAACAAAATGAAAGGAATAGAGATAAAAAACATCCCAAAAACCGTGCTTTGAATACGAACGAGAGGAGTAACAGGGACAAATAATGCAATGAGAAATAAAGCCCAAGCAAGTGTTGTCCCTAGTTGACTGAGTAAAAGAATATTTCGTCGTCCAAATCGATCTGACCATTTCCCAAGGATTGGTGCACCAATCAGTTGAAAAAATGGATACACTGCTGCCATTAAACCAAATAGAACACTATTTCCACTAAATCGAGTGACAAGAAACACAAGAAAAGGAAGTACAATTGAAAACCCAAGAGATCCAATGAAATTTACGAGAAGAATTGGATATAAGGAAATAGACTGAGTCGAATCCTTTTGCATAGACAACCTAATACCTATTTATTTATTAAGATTGTACAATTTTTTAGAAAGAAAATAGTAAAAAAATTATTTTTTTAATGCGTGCATTGCCACATATAATCCTTGTATTCCACACGTGTTCCCTACAAGTTTAACGGTTTCTAAGATCTCTTCCTCAGTTGCTCCTGCCTCACGAGCTCTTTCCGCCACAATTTTAACCCCTTCATGTTCTCCGTGAGCAGCATCAAGAGCCATGATCATCAGTAATTTTATTTTCGCTGGAAGTGCACTATCTTCATGCTCATTTTTCAGATTAGCTTTGATATGACGAGTGAACTCAGCATCTTTTTCCTCAAGTAAATCCAAAAACTCTGGTGCTTTTTTCATCACATTCACCTTTTAATTAAATGAAAAACACTACACTGTTTATTATGATTCTGCACATGTATGAAAAGATAACAAATTATTTGTATACATAAAAAGTACCCATCAAAAGAAATGAAATTACATTTAAGGCAATTACTCAAATATAAAAAGGATACCGCAGGAGTATTATTGTTTTTAGCAGCAATTCTAATTTTTATGGGTATCATCACTGCAGAGAGTTTCTATCCCGTTGATCTATCCTATACTACACGTGAAGATGAGATCAGTGATCTTGCAGCAACTAAACCACCAGATAGCATCATCACTCAACCATCAGCTACTATTTTTAACACAACAGCAATTCTTACAGGACTCATGATCCTAGTTGCATCAGTCCTTTTGCATTTATCTTTTCATAAAAGACTACAAAGTATTCCTTTAAGCTTTCTTGGTTTAGGAATCCTTGGTGTTGGATTATTTCCAGGAAACATTACTCCATGGCATTCTATCTTTGCCTTTCTCATTTTTATTTCCGGTGGAATAGCAGCATTACTTTCCTTCACATATGTCCGTGTTCCACTTAATTATGTGTTTGCGTTGTTAGGAGTATTCTCATTATTCTTTCTTTTCACCTATAATGCTTTCATCCCAATTCTTGGAAAAGGAGGAACAGAACGATACGTTGTGTATCCAATCATTTTTTGGATGATGGGAGTAGGAACCTACATCTTTGGGTCAAAGAAAGAAGAAAATACAAATGGTAAATGAAGACTATGTTTGTTTCTTTGAATACACTCCAATTAGACTTGTTTCAGCTAGAATATGTCCCTTTATTTCTTTCATTAGTTTCTTTTTATTTATATTCGGATCATTTTCTAACGTGGCATCTAGTGCAAATAATGTGAATTTATATCGATGAGATCCAAATGGTGGACATGGACCCATGTAATCATTTTTTCTCATACTATTTCTTCCTTGAATCATATTATTTGAAAACGAGTCCTGACACGAAACTGCTTCGGGTAAACTTGTTTGATCTGAAGGAATATTAAACAAGATCCAATGGGTAAGATTTGTAATCGGAGTGTCTAAGTCTACCATGATAAGTGCAAAACTTTGAGTATTTTCTGGAATGTTTTCCCAAAAGAGTGGTGGGGAATATTCCTCTTCGGTACATGTATATCGATGAGGAATATTTTCTTGATCGGAAAACGCGGAGCTTTTCAATACAAAATCCATCTCTATCACAATTAGTAAAATAGAATTTCTGTTCATATTAATTTCGAAGTATTTAAAAATGAAATAATTTAGATAATTGTTAACAATAATGATATAATTTTTTCATTGAATGTTGACCTAACTTATCAAAATCTAATCGATCCAAAAGTACTTTTATTCATGAAAACCACACTAGATAAAATCTATTATTATATGGAGTTGATAAATGTTTTATAATAGAAATATAATAAATTATATTGATATTTTTCCATGTTATGGAGATGCCGCAATGAAAGGTCAACAAAAAATCACTTATCAATTCATCACTTTCTGTATTCTCATTCTTTTCGTAACCTCATCTATCAATACCGTTTTTTTTGTTCAAGCACAAGAACAAACAAAAGAATCTATTGAATCGACATTTCCAGATAGAACATATGTCAAACGATTACTCAGATTCGCTGATATGCCAGGGTTTTCCGTTGGTATCATCAATCAAGACGGAACAGTTGATTATTATAATTTCGGAGAAACAACCAGACGTTCGGGTAATACTCCTACCAAAGACACGGTATACTTTGCCGCGTCGATAACCAAAACAGTAACTGGTGTTGCTATCATGCAACTTTGGGAGCAAGGCAAAATAGACCTTGATGCTGATGTAAAAGAGTATCTCCCATTTGAACTTAGACATCCGGACTATCCAGACACACCAATCACCACTAGAATGCTTTTATCTCACACATCTGGATTAACTAACATTTTATGGCGTTCGTTTCTTTATTTCTCCTTTTTTCATTATCCTCTTGAATGGTATGAATACTTTCTCACTCCAGGAAATCCTTTTTACCGAGAAGATAATTGGCAAGAGTATGGTCCAGAGGAAGGGATTTATTATACCTCTCTTGGATATGATCTGCTTGGATTGATTGTAGAACGGGTTTCAGGAATGGAATTTGAAGACTATTGTCAACAACATATTTTTGAACCTTTGAATATGCATAATACATCTTTACGATTATCTGATTATAACATGGATCAATTCGCAACATTTTACTTGTATCTTTTTGGAATTTATCTTCCCATACCATATTATGAAGTACATAATGATGGATCTGCTGGTATGAGTTCTACAGTTGAAGATTTAATTCATTACCTTAAGATGCATTTGCAAAATGGATCATATGAAAATACTCAAATACTCAAACCTGAAACAATTGAATTAATGCATACTGTTCAATATCCGGATCTACCAACATATGATATTTACAGAGATAACAGAAATTACGGACTTGGATGGATTGTGTGGCCAGATGAAAATCAAACATATAATACCGGTATGGAAGGTCATTTAGGAAATACCCTTGGATGCCTCTCATCAATGACTGTGTTAAATGGAACTGGAGTGGTTTTTTTTGGAAATGAATGGACTCGGTTATCCTATAAACAAACCGCAGTGATGTTTGCCTTAAGATCCTATTTTCATACAAAAATAAAACCATCATTTCTTTCCATATTAAGCTAAATAAAACATTTTTTGTCAAAATTCGTGAAATTACGTTAAAAATTAGTATTTAAAACAAATTTTTTTACAAAGGATTTATTAATACATCAGTTGTTATTTTTTTGGAGGTTAGGGTATATGAAAAAGAAAACCATTCTCTTTGGAAGCCTATTTGCTGTTTTTATCTTGGTAATGGTCCCAAATATTAACGCATTAGAATTTCGAGAGTTAAAAGAAGATTTTAAAGAAAAAAATGATCATATTATTTCAATTTTTAATGCTTTAGCGAATAGAAATATTAACGTCATAAAGATTTTGTCTACCAATCTCATCATTTTATTAACAATAATTTTACAATCAATCATTAATGTTGTAATGGGTTTAGCAATTCTAACAATATCCGGTTCTACTGATAGTGATTTAATAAGTTTTATTTATCCATTGCTTGCAGGAGCTATTGTTGGTTGGCTATTTTATGAATGGGATGAAAAGATTTATGAAAATCATGATTTATCAGTTTTTCAGGAAGTCTTACTTGAATTGGTTCCATGGTTTGTTTATGCGGTTTATTCTTATTATGTTGTAAATGCGGAAAGTGATAGCACTTCTTATTTCTCAAAGTAAGTTTCCTAACTCCTTAATTGATAAATAATAATAAAAACCAACGCTATTAAATTACTTTCATCTAACTTAGGATTAAGATTATACTTCATTGAATAATAAAGACAAAATTATTTATTTTAAACATTATTATTATAAATAATAAATTTATAAACATAACTTTAAATATCAGGGATACTTATTAATAATTTTGTAAATTAATGTATTTCTTTAAATGGATTATAATTTATGCAGAGGGAGCGTGTGAAATTTGAGACTTCATAAAATTAAATGGAAATGTAAAACATGTGGATTTGAGACAGATTCAGATATTTTATATCTAACCCATATCTTAGAAAATCATCCCGGAGTAACAAAAGAGGAAATTATATCCGCATGTGAATTCTATAAAACGTATTGTAACAGGATGAAATATTTTCTTCAGGAACATGGAGAGGACTTATCCGAGGATGATCGATTAGAAATCGGTAAATATCTAGCAGATAATGATTTTAAAGGATTTGATAAATGGTTATTTTCCTATTCATTCGAACATTTTTTAGTTTAAAAAATACCAACAAATCGACAAGTTATTTTTCTTACCTCGCTTCATATCATGAATACTATGTATCAACAAGATTTGGACTTTAATTTCAATTATTAAAAAACATAGAAACAAAATGATTTTTTGGTAATTGGAAAAGTACAGATAATAATACAGTAACCCTTTTCGAATTCATCTTAAAATCTATTACAGATCGAACTGAAAATAATGTAGACCATAATTTCAATGTTTTTTTACAAGCTAGGTAAGAACCACTTGATAAAAAAATTAATTTTTTGTCAAAATAGGTTAATTTGTATTATTAATTGGAATTTTAACCAATTTTTGTTACGAAGGGTTTATTAATAATTCCATAACTATTTTATTGGAGGCGTTTAGGGAATGAAAAAGAGAACCATTTTATTTGGAAGCCTTTTAGCGGTTTTTCTAATGCTTGTGATACCAAATATTAGTGCTTTTGAATATACATCTGTTAAAAAAGATATGGAATCTAGAATGAATGAGATTCAAGAAAAAGTTAACATAAAATGTTCAGCCATACAATCCTTCATAAAAACAATAATACATAAAGTATTTAATTTTGATTTATTTGGACTCATTTTAACCTTGTTGATGCTCTCATTTATGCCTATATTATCTGTTTATCAAATATTTGAAACACTAAAAACAGGAAATCTTTTAACATCATTAGTTTGGGTGCTAAATTTTTTCATAGGTTTAAAGAATTTAATGATGATACTTAACGTACTCTTTGATAACTCTGAACTCACAGAAAATCTGAATTTAGCATAAATGATTAAATCGAAAAAAGAATCATTGAATTCATAAAGATATAGAAATGAAAAATTATCAATGATTCAACTTCCCAATTTTTTTTGCGATGAATATTTAAAAAACATTCCTATTTACTATCAATAGAACATAGGAGGAAACTATGGAATTACCGTTTACTCTGTTAGATATGGAACTCATAATCCGTTTAATTCTTTCAGTAGCATTAGGTGGTCTAATTGGCTATGAACGAGAAGTAACCAATAAACCTGCAGGATTACGCACACATATCTTCGTAAGCCTTGGAGCTTGTCTTTTTACAATATCCTCATTTTATCTAATCCCATCTGACACACCAGGAGTTATTGATGCCACTCGAATTGCATCAGGTATCGTAGCTGGAATTAGTTTCATCGGAGCAGGAAGCATCATTGCAGGAAAAGGAGACGTCCGAGGATTAACAACAGCCGCCTGTCTTTGGGTCGTAGCCGCAATTGGATTAATGATCGGTTTGGGAAATTATTTATTACCTATCGTTGCAACTATCATCACCTACTTTGTTCTTCGGTTAGGGATTGTTGAAAAAAAGAAATTAAAAAATAATATCGTGCATAATAATTAGAATAAAATCCTTAAATAAATAAAATTGTATAATTAATCAGATGGATAAAGGAACTGCTGTGAGTAAATTTCTCTCTTATGTATTACGACATAATCCAAATGATTTAGAAATGAATGAGGAAGGATTTGTCCCTATTCAACAGGTTCTAAAGAAGATACAAAAGAAATTCCCAGATGTAGATAGATCATTCATTGAACGTCTAATTCATGAAGGTAATACTCGATTTCAACTTAAAGAAAATCAAATAAGAGCATTATATGGGCATAGCATCCCAGTCAAAATTCATCAAAACAAGGATTTTCAGGATACAATTTTATATCATGGGACCTCAGAAAAAGCAGCGAAAAAAATTATTAAAGAAGGATTGAAACCAAAGGGAAGAAATAAGGTACATCTTTCAACATCCATTCAAGAAGCGATAAGAGTTGGTAAACGTCATTGTAAAAATCCTGTTATCCTTTTTATCGATGCAAAGAAGGTTATTGAAAAAGGTATTTCTATCGAAAAAGCAACGGACAAGGTATTCCTTTCAGATTACATACCTCCAGAGTGTATCTTCAAAAAAGAAGGTTACCATTAAGATAAACCAAAAGAATACTTTCAATAACCCTCCTTTTGAGTATATAAAGGATGAATGATAATTATATAATTAGACAGACGATTGATACGGGGGAACTGTCAAGAGGGTGCATCCATCACCTTTTCCCTCTTGCTTTTCTGCCATTTTATTATTAGGAAACAAGATACTTTCATTTTAAATTCTTCATTTTTTCAATTTCAAGAAAGCGTAATAATACCGTTTTTTTACCCTTGGTCTAAACTTTTGTTTATAGGTTTCCAAACTTGATTTCCATGAAGGGCCGTCATTGACGAAATGATAACCACTTTTTTTGATTAGTTTCCAAAAATCATATTGTGCATATTCAGCTAAATGAGGAATAGATAGATCAGCGATACCTATTGCATGAGCAAACACGTTTTTCCTTGAAAAAATACCAATTGGATAACCAAAATTAAAACTCTTTATTTGACCATCAACCTTTAGCACTCTCGCAATACAATCTGATAGAGAAGGTTGCTCGGTATAATCTGTACTTTCAAATTTTTTATTAAATAATCGTGCTGCTTGTTTATCTGATCGTACGTTAATATAGGAGAAACCTCGATGTTTTATTGCATTTTTCTTCCATGACCCTATCAAATGAATAACAGGTTTGATATTTGTTGATAATGGAACTGATTCAACAATGTGATTGTTTCTTTTAAATTTATTAAGATGCCATCGTAGATTAGCGAATTCTTTTCCTTTTTTGGCAACTGTTTTTTCTAAATCATAAGTCTGATATTGTATTTCTCGAAGGGATGATAATTGGAAAGGCATGGATAAATTTGATGCTCTTAGGTTATGAGCCAACTGATCAAAAATATCGCGAACTAGGATTTGTTTAATATTTGCTTGCTTGATCAATGAGTTAAATGAAGAATCCATTAGGAAAGACCGTAATTGTGTTTTGATAGAATCAGAATATTGCATTAAGGGAAAAGAGAGTTCTAAACGAGAATATGATCTGCCATAAAAAGAACCAAAGACGACCTGATCGTTGGTAAAAGTAACAAATGGTATTTTTGGATAGTACGCATAATATAACAAGAAATGAAAAAGACTTCGATGATATGCAATTAATTTAAGATCCGTTTGTTCATCAACTGAAAAAATTCCTTTTTTTGTTTTATTATTAATGAATTTCTTTAATAAGTGAAATGAATCAATAGTGATGTTTTTCGAACTAACGGTCCACGTGTTTGAAAGTGAAGATAATGTTAAAAGGATCTCATTGTACTCCAATCATAATCACCAAATACAACTCATTTTTTTAATTCTACTATTTCTTGGAATGAATTCTCTACTATGAAGTATAGAATCGGTTTTTTAGTCTTAATGCCATTATGGATACTTTCAGTCATCTGTGTTTCTTATTTTTAAATTATGTCTTCTATGTCAAGAACGGTGATATTATTTCAAATACGTTTGGTCAACGAGTAAAACTTGTTTGGAAGCATTTCCAAAAGGCTAACAATTCACAAGAACAAACAAATCTTGATCAGTGGAATAAAAGAGAATCAAAGTAGTATAATTACGGAGGGAAAGGATACTATAAATATATATTTTTATATTTCTTTTTATCAATTTTTATGAATATCTATTTATATTTATTCTTTCCATTCGGGCTTTCTTTTCTCTAGTTGTGCCCGAATTCCTTCTTCTGCATCATCATGCAAGCAATTTTCAATAATTGCATTTACCGCATACTCATATGCTTCTTTTTCATTCATATCAACTTGGTCATAAAACGCTTTTTTTCCAAAACACACAGTAAAACGACTTTTAGAAGCAATAGTTCTTGCAAGCCTCTCTACTTCATTTTTCAAGGTTTCAGCTGTAACTACTTTATTGACCAGACCAAATTCTTTCGCTTCAGAAGCACTCACAAATCTTCCAGTGAGAAGCATATCTAACGATCGACGTGGTCCAATAAGTCGATACAAGGGAACCATCGGCGTAGTACAAAAGAGGCCAATATTAACACCAGGAGTAGAAAAAACAGCATCCTCGCTTGCAACCGCAAGATCACAGGAGGCAACTAATTGGCAACCCGCAGCAGTGGCAGCTCCCTGAACCATAGCAATCACAGGTTGAGGAAGTTTTGAAAACAATTGCATGACTTCAGAACACGTTGAAAAAATCTTTTGATAATACGGTTTATCGTGATTACCAGTTAACTCTTTTAAATCATGACCTGCACAAAAAACAGGACCATTACCTTGAACAATAATAACGCGAATTGATTCATTCTTTCCTATATTAAGAAGGTGGTCTCTCAATTCAATAAGTAAATCCAAAGATAATGCATTTCGTTTCTCTGGCCGATTTAATTGTAACCAACCAATATCATTTTTTTGTTTAAATATGACCAAGCTCATAAGATCATTCAACAATTCCTAATCAATTGATAAAATAACTAATTAACTGTTAATCAAATTAAGAAGCGTGTGGAAAAACAAGGGCAATTAAATAAAGGGATTTCTAAAAAAATAGACGAAAACATAAAAATATTTAAATTATATAAGATCATAAGTTATAATAAAGATGCGAAAAGGGGGCATTCCCATAAAGAAAACATCAATACTACTACTCGTTTTTGTATTAATTGGAAGCAGTTTAAGTGCAACAGCTCTATTTGAACACCAATATAACCCAAAAATCATTCAACAACAGGAACAGATCATAATACCATCACCAATACTATCAACTGAACACAGATGTACCACGGTAACACTTAAAGATGCAACATCAACCATCTTACAACCTGGAGAACCAATGTTACCAAAAATATCTAAAACATTCATTCTGCCTATTGGTTCAACAATAACAGATACCATAATGAAACAATCAAATCCTACCAAATATATTCTTGACTCAAAAATAATCCCTGCACCTGAACCACTCATCGATGGACAAAAATCGTCAGAAAATCGCTTTTTTTCAAAAGACGTTTATGAAAAAGATGAGTTGTATCCTATAAATCAATATACTAGTCATAAAAGCATTGGTTTAAAAAATGGGCAACGAGTGTTATTTTTCACTATTCATTATTATCCCATACGATACAACCCGGTTCAGAACACTTTGTTTTACACAGACACAGTCGAATTTGAAATAGAATATATTCTCCCAACAGGTCAACACCCTGCCAATGTAGCCGATGAACAAGATCTACTTATCATTTACCCAGAACTTTTCACCGAAGAAGTACAACCCTTAATTCAACATAAAAATGAATTCAACATGCGCACATATGCAAAGACAGTTGAAGAGATCTATTCAGAATACACAAATGGAAGAGACAATCAAGAAAAAATAAAATTTGCCATAAAAGATGCTATTGAAAGTAAAGGCATTAGTTACGTACTCCTTTTTGGAGGATTGAACGGACAATCAAGAGACTGGTTTATACCAGTTAGATATGCCCATTCATTAGATGAATCATACATTAGTGATCTTTACTATGCTGATGTGTACAAAACGGTTGGTAGTGAAATCGTTTTTGAAGACTGGGATGCAAATGGAAACAATAAATTCGCTGAATTTGATAACTCAATCCAGGATGATATTGATGGAGCTCCGGATGTATACCTTGGTCGACTTGCGTGTCGATCTGAAAAAGAAGCAACAACGGTAGTCAATAAAATCATAAACTATGAGAAAACAAAAGCGGATGAATCCTGGTTTAAACACATGTTACTTATTGGTGGAGATACCTATCCATATGACGGGAATTATACCGGTTGTGAAGCAGAAATAGATACCAATCTTTCAGCAAGCTATATGGATGGATTCACATTCACTCGATTATGGGCTTCTACTGGTACCTTAACTGGTCAACAAGTCGTTGTCGATGCGATAAATGATGGTGCTGGTTTTATTCATATGGCAGGTCATGCGAATCCAGCAAGCCTTGTGACTCATCCTCCATTTAACAAATCTGAGAAAATTATCATTATGCAAATGTATAACTTTCTTCAACCGTTAAATATTAATCCAAAATTAACAAATGAAGACAAACTACCAATTATCGTTGTCGGAGGATGCCACAACAGTCAATTTAATGTTACTCTCCTTAATCTCATTAAAGGATTAAGAGACTACGGAATAAAAGGAATGTTTTTCCAAAAACCGTATCAATTTCACCATATGGAATGGGTCCCAGAATGCTGGAGTTGGTGGCTCACTAGTAAAGCTGATGGTGGAGCAATAGCGACAATGGGAAACACAGGTCTAGGCATGGGCATTGGAGGCCAAGATTATGTTACCGGTTTAGATGGATGGTTATTCCCAAGATTCTTTTACCATTATGGACAAGAAGGGGAACATTTTGTTGGTAAGGCCTTTAGCTCTGCAATCACTGATTATATTAATGAATTTAATGTAAACATGGTAAGTGATGAATGTGTTATAGATATGGTAAGTAATGATCGGCAGATGATTCAACAATGGGCTCTTCTAGGAGATCCAAGTTTAATGATCGGCGGGTATGAAAACTAAGAGCTAAATTATCATTTTTTTTCTTTTTTTATTTTATTTTCTCTAAA